>JBQGBW010000021.1:0-51762 GCA_052043475.1 Magnetococcales bacterium HHB-1 | reverse complement strand
GAGAAAATGGATGGACAGCCTAAAAAAACGAATAAAAACAGCGCGTAAACGAAAAGTTGGCATGGAGAATCGTTATTAAAACAGTCGCATACGCCCTTGGAGGGTAGCATAAAAAAGTTGCAACCCAAAAAGGAAACCTATATTAGCAAGTACTGTAAATAGGTTGATTCTCCTAAGCTTTTCCCATGACCCGTCGACGGGTCATGAAAAGCACAAATACCCGTCGTAGAGAGAAACAGAGAGAGAAATGGCCAAAATTGAGCAAAATAGGCTGGGTGTGGTGCCCGTTAATGTGGTATCAATGAATTTAATGAATGCGCTAACCATTGGTTTTATTGGTCTTTTTAACGCAAAAAAGCCACCCAAACTGGATGGCTGAAAAATAGAGAATTTTTACAAAATAAAAAAATGGTCGGGGCGAGAAGATTCGAACTTCCGACCCCTAGCACCCCATGCTAGTGCGCTACCAGGCTGCGCCACGCCCCGACAATAAATTTTATAGATCTGCAACCCAAAGCGCCCTACACCCCAACCTCTTGTAAAGGTTTGTTTTTGTGTGGTGGCTACCGGTTGCAGTTAAGAAGATGCCATAGAACGGGAGAGGGGTCAATAAAAAAAGTGGGGCAAAGCGGGTTATCTGTCTCCTGCTTTAGCTAGGGAATGACGCCAGAGAATTGACGGTCCAGAAGCATCTGTAACATAAAGCTTCCTGCAAAAAGATCTTTTTTAGGAATACCATACTGTTGGACAAGGTCTGCAATGCGGGCTGGATTTTTCTGAGTCTGATGATTCACCGTTTTTAGCCAACGAACAATTTTTGCACGACCATGTGTCTTCTCCATCCGCTCAACCCAGTTGGCTGGAAAAGCACGCCGATCTTCATGATAGAACGTTAACCCCTGCTTAAACATATCGTGCAACTCTTCGGCTGAAAAACTGAATAGAACCGAAGAAGCCGCAAAAACAGCCACATTATCCACCATGGTTTCAATGGCAGAGTTACACCAGTCGGTCGCCACCTCAAAGATCACCTTTGTTTTTGCGATCTCTTTGGGATCGACTCGGGGAAGATGCGCCAACATCAACGATTCAATATCAATCTGGGCATGCCGAACCTGACCATCAAAGGCACCCTCAATGGCTTCAACATAATTTTTAACATCAGCAGGACCATGATCATCAAAAAGCCGGTTGTTATAGTAATCTCGACGAATTCGCCCTAAAAGATGATTCTGTTGATCAAAAAATTCAACCACTGCACTAAAACGGCCATGATCATCCACCCCCCCCATGATATAGAGCGGTGTAAAATCATACTCTAATCGGGTGAGTTCGCGAACAAAAATGCGTTCAACCGCTTGGCGATCCAGTCCGCTTTGATAATGCAGAAAAAGCTGTTGACCCTGAATTTTGGGAATAAAACGACGCGTCGGCGGGTCTTCCTGGCGACGAACCTGACGCACCTTATCATTCTTAAGAATCTCTTCAGAAATTTCACGAAACAGAGGATTGCCTTTCAAAGCCTCGGTCTTACGCTCCAAATCAGGATCACGACAAGACTTTTTATCTGTAACCACAAACCATCCGTTCGCCACACCGCCCCCTTCAGAGCGATCAAACTTGTCTGAAAAAATAAGATCATTTCCCCAGGCAGGTGTTGCCCATAAAAAGATGAACAACAAACCAACCCATCCTGGCACACCTTTCTGGAAATTATGCATCGTTTTATCCTGCAATACAATTGAGGGGCATCTTCTCATTTTAAGCGGATCTATTAACAGGCAAGCTCTCTTATAACCCTGCACTTTTTTTAACGATCGTTCTTCCACTTAATGGAACAACCCATGGATGCATGTTGCGTATCCGTAACAGGCCGCCCCTCTAAAATGGCTAAAATCGCCTCACGCATCTCCTGATTCTGTACCGCTGAAGGCTGGCGTGGACTGTCATCAAGCCGACCACGATAACGCAGTTTGCGATCTTTATCGTAGACAAAAAAATCCGGTGTACATACCGCACCATAACGGCGCGCAACATCCTGTTCAACATCACAAAGATAATCAAAAGGATAACCAAGCTTCTCTGCACGCTCAACCATCTTCTCAAAGCTGTCTTCAGGATAGCTTGTGGGATCGTTGCTGTTGATCGCAACCAAACTCACCCCCAAAGGTTTAAGCTCTCTGGCTAGAGCAAAAAGCCTTCCCTCAACGGATTGCACGTAAGGACAATGGTTGCAGGTAAACATAATGACCAAAACGCGAGACTCTTGATATTCTGCTAAAGTATGCTCTTTTCCATCAACACCTGGAAGTGTAAAATCTTCAGCAGAAGCACCGAGTTCGCCGGGAGGGGTGTGTAGTAGAACCATTTTTTGCCTCGTTAAACTGTTTTCCCACCACAAATGTGGAAACACACTTTTATGGGATTAAAAATAGAATGACGGTTTCGTTATTAATAAAAAAAAACAAGAAAACAACACCTTCATGCTACTTTAGATGGCATTTTGACTTTTTATTTTATATCTGCCTGTGTATAAAGCAATGTTCATGCCTAATCACAAAAAGAGATCTGAAAATGATTCTTTTGTTCCATAGATGAAGCACTATTTCTGGTAACGCATCGCTTCATGACGCGGAATATTCTCTACACCACGCCGTTGACTGAGATCAAGACGCCGCTGCCGTAACACATCATGACACTGCTGTACCGAATGACAATGACGAATCCAATCGGTGATCAATGAACGTTTCGCAACCCCTTCAATATCAAATCCCCACAACATCGCCATCAGCGGCCAAAGATAGAGTTCTCCCGGTTTAATCCGTTTTTGCAACGATACAGGTACCTTGTCACTTCCATAAGCGCCTTCGCTGGCCGCAACAATCGTCCCTGCAATAATTGAACGAAACCCCGCTTCACCATGCCCTCGATTAATCGCCGCCAAAGCAGATTTGTAGCACTGTAAACCGACAGAGCCGGGTTCAATGGCCATAGCACCTAAATAACTTTTTTGTTGTGTTAACTCAGCCACCGCGCGTAAAGAGGCCGCATCAGAAACATGATTAAATCGATCCGCACCAAAGCCTACAGTAACCAATATCTTTACCTTGGGCTTAATAAGATCAGCCACCGTTGCAATCGATACCGCATCTTCAATGGGATCACCTAAACCCTCTTCATCTCCCCTCATCAACGAGTCGGTACCCCCATCGATTAATAAAATCGCATCCACATGATGTTTCTCAATCAGTTGCTGATAGAGTTGGGAGAGTACTGGTACACAGAATGCGCGCGCATAATAAGCGTAGATCGTATGGGGCGCGTTGTGCTGATCATAGTGGTCTAAAAACCGACAAAGATGTACTTCCGGACCATAATGCAGTGCGGGTTGGCTCTGGGCGGTCACCTGTTTGACAATGGCACCCCCGCTAGAGAAGACCGTCTTTGCGTTTGTAATGCGTCTGGGATGGCCAAAAGAGTAACTACCGATAATCACACGTATACCAAGCTGCTGTAATAAAGGGTAGAGCAGCATGCCATGAACAAAATCAAAGCCTCCACCGCAACCGCAGAGCATCACTGTACGGATTTCAGGAGAAGCCAGCTTTTGCAGAAAAGAGGGCAACATAGAATAGAGTGCATCACTGGAATCCTGATGATCACTTCTTTTGATCCATTTTGAGAAAAAATGACGCATTTTATTTCTATAAATTCCGCAATATCTGTGCTGCTTTTTCAAGCTGACAATTTAAAAGGGACGCCTGCGCCTCTTTTGAACGTCCTTTTGACCATCGTTCAGGAAAAAAGTCGTTGAGAAGAATAAAACACCAGATTATCCCATAGAGCGGGCGCTGCCTTTTTAAACGCACCATAAAATCGGGATCTCTAGAAGAGAAGATCTCCATCAGATCTCCAATTAAGTTCTCTCTATTGGATCTGGATAGCATACTTCCCGGATGCCAGAAGATATCCGCAACCATTTTTACCGGATCATCCCAACCAAAATACTCCAAATCCAGAAAAAAAACTGTTTTCTGTTGAGCCAAAAGTGCGTTATGAAAGCCGATATCCGAGGGACTGAGCGTTTGATATTGGCGCGATAGAGAAGAGGAGGCGTATGATCTCATTCGATATTGCGCAATAACCTGTTCCAGATCAATAAGAAAAGAATCTAGATTACAGCATCTCACACCATATCTCTTCAACTTTCTCCAGCGTCGATCAATCTGCTGCCAGATCGATTGATCCGCGAGACCACAATCACAGGCGTGGGCTAAGCTTTGCGCTTTTGGGTCTCTACTTAAATGATCAAGCTGCACTAAAAACTGTTTTAACTGGCGCAACATAAAGGGTTGCACCTTCGTGATCGGTTCGCCATCAATCCAGTGGTAGAGTGCCCAACACCCCTCTTGATTCTGATAACAGGGCTTAGGAAGATTCTCAAACCCCTGCGCCATCAAAAACCGCAATGCGTCATACTCCCGACGAAGACGCTCACCGCCTTGATGAGTCGGATAGCATTTCAAAGCAAAACATTGTGTTGATTGTGTTGATCGCGTAATTTTCCAGACACTACTATTACGTCCCCGTCCATGCACCACCTCCCAGGTTAAAGCGGGATCATCAAAATAGTGATACAATGCAGACAGCACAGATTCAGGGGGTGGCTTATGCATCGGCAAAAATCGCGCGATCAACCTCTTGCCAACTCCGGCAGACTTTTAGATCCTGATCTTGTAACCGGTTCAATAATTCAGGATCATCCTGTTCCGGTAACAGCCAGAACCGCTGCACCTGCTCTGGAAAAGCAGGATCAGTCAATACTTCAATGAGATCATCAATAAAATGGGTACACTTCTGTTGCGCAATCAACTGCAACTTTTCTGCACGGGTATCGGCAAAGAAAACATGCTCATGTCTGGTAATCGGACGATTCGAATCATACGTGCTATTTAAAGAGAAGAAACCCTTATCGGTAAGCCAGCTTAACGCCATCTGGCGCAGATCCACATGATCCTGATCTTCTGTCGCAAACTGTGTCTTATGGCTGATAATGGAGATGGGAATATTTTTTTTCTGACAGCGGGTTAAAAAAGGGCGTACATACTCCATACATCGGGCCTGACGAATTAAACGGCCATAAACATCCGCCTGCACACGACGCCATTTTCGCTCACCTTCACGCTGTGCACGCAGTTGATTGCGTACCTTTGTTTTGCCCAAAACCTCAAGAGAATCTGAAGGCGATGTCAGCCAACCACGATTAAACCCCGCCTGATGAAAAAGTCCCTCATAAGAGATTAGCGTATTATCCAGATCAATCCCAATATGCATATTCATCTTCCTTAAAAAAAATTCCATAAAATGAAAAAGTTATTCATGCACTGTTTCTGTAAGCATTTAAGTATAGCTTTTTTTTCTGGGATGATGGAGATAAAATATGCAACCGATGTTGAGCCATTTTAAGATTTTGATGAAATTTTTCCATTTTCTTTTATCTGTGTGATATGCTTCTCCTGCATGAGGCGGATAGGAGAAGTGAAGGTTTGAAAATTCGTTTCAATATAAATTTTTTTTCTAAAAGTATGATCGATTTTAAGCTTCAATACGATTTTAAGCTTTAAAGGGAGATTGACCGTACCATGGACCGTTCAAATGCGCAGCAGCCTTTAACGCGCGAAAAGGTATTGCTTGTCTACCCTTTAATGGGAATGTCTGGAACATTTGTGAAACATCCACCATTAGGACCGATCTATGCCGCCTCTGAAGTGATCCGGGATAAGGTGGCCGATGTTGAGATTCTGGATATTCGTCTGCATGCCAATCAGTGGCAGAAAAAGATTCAGCAAGCCATTGGACCCGATACGCTACTGGTCGGAATCAGCGTGATGACCGGCAAGCCGGTTCTCAGTGCCATGGAGATCAGCCGGTTTATAAAATCCCTTGATTCTGAAATTATTGTTGTTTGGGGCGGACCCTTTGCAACGTTCCATCCAGATCTGATCTTACAGGATGACCCGCACTGTGATCTGGTGGTCTCTGGCTATGGTGCCCATCCATTCCGTCTGTTATTAGAGCGCCTTTTAGCTGGAGAAAATGCAGAAGGATTGCCGGGCATCTCTTACCGTAAAGAGGGAGAAATCTGCATTCAGCCGCCAGATCGCACATGTCATGAAAAAATTCCTTTTAAAGAAATTCCTTATCATCTGATTGAAGATTATGGCGTCTATGGGCAGCTAGAACAGGATAAGAGAATCTTTTCGATCAACAGCGCCATGGGGTGTGTCTATAAGTGTGGCTTTTGCAGCTCTCCTGTCCTCTATTTTGGTTTTAAGGAGGGCCCCTGGGTTCGCCTTCCCGCGATGGATGTGGTCGATCATATTGAACATCTGGTTGAAAACTATGATGCCAACTATATCTATTTTATCGATGATGACTCCTTTATCAATTTACAGCATGTGGAGAACATCATTGATGAAATCGCAAAACGTGAACTTCCTGTAAAATTGGGTTTTCGCGGTGCGCGCATCAATGAGATTAAAAAAATGAGTGCTGACTTCCTGATTAAACTGGCTCAATCAGGAACAGATATCATGCATGTGGGTGCAGAGAGCGGCTCAAACCGAATTTTAGAGTTGATGCGGAAAAATTGTACTGTCGATGATGTGCTAGAGTGCAACCGAAAATTGGCATCCCGACCTGAAATCGCTGTTTTTTATAATTTTATTATGGCGCTTCCTTCTGAGACCATTGATGATCTGAAAAAAACAGCCGCCTTGATGCTCCAGCTTTATGAAGAGAATCCCAACTGCATTATCGGTACACCCAACACATTCCGCCCTCTGCCCGGAAGTGAATTGTGTGATATCGCCGTCAAAGATTGGGGCTATAAGGAGCCTGATCGTCTGGTTCAGTTTGGGGGTATTGAGGTGGAGGGAGATGTGGATCTGCCCTGGGTCACTCCAGAGATGAAACGTTTCTGTCGCCTGTTGGTGGTGACCAGTTACTTTATCGATCATAAAATCACGCGGTTGACTTCAGGCAATACACTTCTTTATAAAATATTGCGTCTCTTAGGGGGAATCTATGCCCCAATTGCACGGTGGCGCTTACGAAACGGTTTCTCCCATTTTCTCATTGAGTATCATCTCTACCGTTTTGCGGGCTATCTTCTCTCACTGCGCTCTTCAAATTGATACACGGCCGCAACAATTTTCAGCTGTTTGCCAACACCTGGATTTTTCTCAAACTGAAAGCGGCAATTATAACCCCACTCAACCGATAAGGAACGCTCTTTGTGTGCGGATTATGTGGTTTTGCTCTGGCTGATTTTTCTGTAGAAGTCGGCAATCAACGGCTGCACCAGATGTTGACACAACTTGAACATCGTGGTCCCGATCAAAAAGGCGTATGGTCGGATCACAGGATCGCTCTGGGACATCAACGCCTGGCGATTCTTGATCTGGCACAAGGACGACAACCCATGCAGGGTGCAGCGGGCAATGTTATTGTTTTTAATGGAGAGATCTATAACTATAAAGAGATCCGTCAGGAACTGGAAGAACTGGGGGAGACATTTCAAGAAGCGGGCGATACAGAGGTTCTGCTTAAAGCGTGGGAGGTTTGGGGCGAAGAGAGTCTGAAACGCTTTGTCGGTATGTTCTCCTTTATCATCTATAATCCTAAAGCGAAAAAACTCTACTTAGCACGCGATCCCCTGGGCAAAAAACCGCTCTTCTACGCCCACTATGGCAAACATTTTATCTTTGCCTCAGAAATAAAAAGCTTGCTATACCACCCCGTAGTCAAAGAACAGATCGATATCCGTTACAAATCTTTGGTCGATTTTCTCTCATTAGGCTATATTCAAACGCCACACACCATCTTCTCTTCAATCTATAAACTCCCCGCCGGATACTTTGGCACTTACTGCTTAGACACCAACACGCTAAAAACCGCCCCCTACTTCTCCTTAAGAGAGCCATTCCTGCTGGAGAACAAACAGCGTAATCATAAAAATCTTTCTGAAGATTTTCTCAACCTCTTAAGCGATGCGGTGAACATCCGCCTCCGTTCCGATGTGCCTTTAGGGGCTTTTTTAAGCGGCGGCTTAGACTCCTCAGCCATCTTAGAGCGCGGAAATAATCTCTTAAAGGATGATGCCTCTCTAAAAGCGCTCTGTGTAGGATTTTCTGAGAAAAGTTATGATGAATCAAACTATGCACGATTGGTGGCTGAACACTTAGGCTCAGAACTGACACCACTACAGCAACACCATCCAAGCAAGGATGAACTCTCTAAGATTGTCTGGCACTGCGATGAACCCTTTGCAGATACCTCAATCATCCCAACCTACCTGATGAATCGCGAGGCGAAACAGTTTATTACCGTCGCACTCTCAGGCGATGGCGCCGATGAACTGCTGGCTGGCTACCCAACGCTGGCAGCGGATCAACTGTTTGCCCGCTACACAAAGATAACACCTGAATGGATGCAGTTTGGCTTTAAGCATCTGGCAGAAAAATGGCTGAAACCTTCTTATAAAAAAGTGAGCTTTGATTATAAATTGCGCCGTTTTTTACAAAGCGCCGGCATGTCACCACAAAAGGCTCACTACTGGTGGCGAAGTTACTTCTCCCGGGCAGAAGTGGATCAAATCCTCTCACCAGATGTGGCGCATGAAGTCTCCTCATATGATTCTTACTCCGTTTTTAAGAACTACTTTAATGAGACCAGCGGAATGAATACTCTGGATGCCATGCTCTATGTTGATTTTAAAACCTGGCTTCAAGATGATATCCTGGTTAAAGTGGACCGCATGAGTATGGCACATGCGCTAGAGGTACGCTCTCCCTTTCTGGATCACCGACTGGTTGAATTTGCCGCAAAACTACCCGTGCAACAGAAAATATCTGGCACAAAACAGAAAGTCATCCTAAAACAGAGCATGAAAGCGCGGCTACCTCAAACCATTTTGAGTCGGAGCAAAAAAGGCTTTAACTTTCCGGCACACACTGTTGGTTTAAAAAAAATCACAACAGATCCTGCACTGTTTTCTACACAGTTTGCGCTCAACCCTGAAAAAGAGGATATCACCTTTAAATCTTTTGCGTTACGCATCCTTTCTCTTTGGTTGGATATCTATCAGCAATATCAACGCACAGGGGCGTGGAGACCTGTCTCTTATGGAAAAAATGATTGATTCGTCACAAGGGATCTCTTTTATTGTTCCCGCCTATAATGAAGAACTGGGAATCCATGAAACACTGACCCATCTAGAAGAGACCCTGAAAAAACTGCCCATACCTTCTGAGATTATTGTGGTGGATGATGGCTCAAAAGATAAAACCGCTGAAATTGTTCGTACGTTTCCCAATGTGACACTGATCGCCCATCCGATCAATATCGGTTATGGCAATGCACTTAAAACAGGCGTGAGCCATGCGCGTTTTGAGCGTATCGGTATGATTGATGGCGATGGCACCTATCCTGTGGAACGCATCCCTTACCTTCTTGAGAAGATGGATCTGGGATTTGATATGGTGGTGGGAGAACGCCAGGGAACCGAAGAACATGATACGTTTTTTAAACGGATTGCGCGCTGGATCTTTGTTGCCATCGCCTCAATGCTCTCGGGAAAACGCATCCCAGACCCTAACAGTGGACTGCGCCTGGTGAAGCGAAATATGATCTTTGAGTTTTGGGAGTTTCTTTGCGGCACCTTCTCTTTTACAACAGGGCTCACGGTGATTTCACTGGAAAAGCCCTATTTTGTCGGCTTTTTTCCAATTGAGTATGGCGCACGTAAAGGGAAAAGCAAAGTTCGGCACCTGATTGACTCCACAAGAGCAATTCAGTTGATTATTCAAGGCATTGCTTATTATAATCCTTTTAAAATCATCATGTTGATCGCAGGCTTTATGGTCTTAGGTGTCGGTTTTCCCGCCATGTTATTGGCCATGATGGACGTACTTACACTGTCACTCTACTATCTGATTGTGGCCTGTACCTTTTCTATTATCTTTGCCTTGGGAATTTTGAGCTATGTGGTCCGCATCTCGGCGCGTAAACATCGAAAGGAGAGTCGAAGGCGCGGTGTGGTACGCCATCAAGGTGCCATCTTAAATCAAGCCTTGTTCAAAGAAGAAGATCAAACTTAAAGACCTGTCGCTCAAAACACGCGGTAATGTCATCTCATTTTAGATTAATAATCAATCACTGTCTGGCTTAAAGGGCTCCCTGTATTATTAAGGTGCCCTTTAATTATTCATAGGCATTAATTGTTTAATTTAACAAGCCCGCTCTAGTACCACCTTTTTTAAGGAGTGTAATAATCTCCTCTCTCTCAGGTAGATCAATCGCTTTTAGAGAACGAATAAGCTGTTGGGTCTTCTGCTCCTGTTTAAGATAATTGATCGCCAACTTTGCCAACGATTCAGGAGACATCTCTGAGAGGAAATCTAACCCTTCCTGATAGATAATACGAGCCGCCAACGTTGAGGCCATGGTTGAGTTCAGATAAGCCAGAGGTAGATGGGTGATGCCTTGATCACCAATTTCATCAACCAATGTGGGCGGAAGATGGTCTTTAACGATCATCAGCAGCAGATCCTGGTGGTCATGACGAAGATTCTCCAAGCTCTGTTCAATGGCCGCTGCCGCCTGATTGATCACCAGACTGATCTGTTCACTCAACTCAGGTAAGGAACGCCCTGGACGGTAACGGTACTCTCTAAAGAGCAGTTGCGCCTCCTGACGCGCCAAGCGCCGAAGCCGATCTAACACCTCCATCACAAAGGTCTCTTTGATCTCCTGGAAGCGTTCATTGCTTAAGAGCATACTGGCGGAGATCTCATAACTACTACAGATCACACCCGCTTTATTTGCAGAGCTATCTTTGACGATCAATACATTCGAGGCTTCACCTAAGAGCAACCGAGCTTTTTTGGTGATAAAAAGATTGGCCCCCTCAACAATCACCTTGGCGGAACTCTCACCACCTTCGGTAAGAAACTTTTGCCAGTTCCCTTCATGGATTGTACCAGGGCGGCCACCGCAGGGAAGAAACGCATCCGCCACCAGACGGTTGTGCAGTGTATTGCGTTTTTGAACACCATCATCCTGATCCACAAGAAACAGCTTTCCCTGAGAACTCAACTTTTCAGGGTTAAACGCGGCAATCGGTTCACTTAAGTCAACCAGACGAAGCAGTTCCGTAAAATCTAAGCCTTGCGGATCTTCTGCAGCACCACTGCCATCGGCAATACCGATGATGCGTGCATTCTCACCATACTCCCGATGCAAAATACGGATTTCATTACCCGCCACATCACCATCCGGGCCACCAGTCATCTTGATGGTGAAAGGCTGTTTTCTCGGATCAATACCGGCGGTTTGTAGCGCAATCTCAAGAAAAACATTCACCCCCTCACTGGTGACACCATACATCTTGTGATTTACACCGGTTTCCGGCTTTGAACTCATAAAAGCATCCGCCATGGGATAACCGCGCTTTTTGGCCTGCGCAACCAGCCAGACAATGAGATCATCGGTCATGTTCTCATCCGGTCCCAGATAGAGCCACTCCTGTTTTTGTAGACGATCCACCTCAGGTTTCAAAGAGGGGCTGTGAGGAATAAGAAGATCTAAAATCGCATCACCAAAGGCTTTTACTGAGCGCACAACCGGCGAGCCAGGCTCTAAGAGGATCACCGCTTTCGAGCCCCCTTCAGGGATATCTTTATTTTTAAGCTGTTGTGCTGAAGCCAAGCCATGCACTTCATCAAAGAGTCGTTCACTCTCTAAGGTGTGATGTTCATTATTGCTGGTACGAACGATGCGCACCCCTCCCCTGGCGATATCCCGAAAACGGACATGAAATCCATTAAAGGCGCGTCCGTGGATAAAAAAGATCCCAAAGGGCCGGTCTTTTTCAGGGGCATCCATAAAAGCGGGATTAAGACGCATCGCCAGCGCAAAACGCTCCTCGCGATTAATATTGCAGCGTAGTACTGCATCAACCGCTTCGATGAGGGTCTCTAAGACTTGATGGATATCCTCCCCTTCTGCGGCTGAAGGGAGTTGCTTTTTTAAACGCCTGAGTTGCTTTTGAAAGTCTGTCTCTGTCAGCGGTGAATCCGCCGCAAAGCGTGCAGCAAGGAGATCCGCTAAGGTGATGGCAAAGGGGATAAACCGTTTAACCAAAGAGAGAATACGGTTGCGCGCATAAGTGAATGGATTAAGACGGGAGAGTTTTTGATGCGCCAGATCACAGAGTGCAATAATAATCTCTGCTTGTTGTAACGAAACTTCAGTCTGTTGATAAGAGAGATCCAATGCACGCTGATCCAACCATTTCAGACGTTGGAGATCATGGGTCATTTGCGCAAAACTGGGAAGATTTTCACGCTTTGCTGTAATCAGGGCTTTTACCGTAAGTAGAGTGATCGAACCTTCCTGGGCATCTTTGGGAATATCCAGATAGGTGTTACGGATATCCATCCCCATCATACTGAGATAATTCACCATGCGCTCAAAGAGTTGACGATGGTGGGCGCGCCCGGCGGCTAAGGCGATATGTAATCCAGGCTGAGAGGATTCCAACGGGGAGATATCCACCACCACCTTGTTACTATCCTGCACCTGGGTGTAGAGTTGCCAATGTTTTAAAAATCGATTTTTGGATATGGTTAGAATATAGTCCGCCGCACACTGTTGGATATAGTGATTGAGCGTTTTTTGATCACCCTGCTGCTGCTGCAGGACATAATTGATCAACTTTTGAGCACACTGATTCTGGATCGCATCCCCAGAATCAAAGCGAGATGGTACGGTAAAGTAAAAAATATCGATCACTAAAGAGGCATCTTTTGCAGAGTAAACTTTAGCAGAGCGGAGATGTTTATCCTGGGGAAGACGAGCTAAGAGTTCGGTTAACAGACCAGGGCGATCCTCTTCACCGATATAGGTCCAGATCGATCTTTCAAGATTATGCAGTGTCATGGAGATCGGTGTTTCCGAAGCTTGCGCCGCCACCAGCGCTTTTAAGTGACTAAACTGCGTCTCTTGATCGGTCTCTTTAAAATAGGCTTCAGGCATCACCTTGGCAAACCAGGGAACCACATGACTTACGGAGTTAGAGAGATTATCCATAAGGCGGGTTGTAAGGTCATGGATGGTGAGTTCACTTGCGGTATTCTTTTTGTTCATGGCTCTATCCGGTACAGCGATCTTAAATGAAGAATCGAAAAAGTCGAAGCTTTATGATCAAAAAGCGTTAATAAACACTTCCTGATGAAAGGGATCTAGCAAATATGTGACCAATGATCAATAAAATGTATCTTGATTAAAATAATTTTATAGATACAACCAACATTCATAACCGATCCCCAAATTCATAGAGCGGATCGGTCTATAAATATCTGTTCATGAAAGCCATATGACTTTCATGAACAACATCCATTGATGTACTCTTTTGATCCAAGCATGATCTCTCTCAATTTTTAAGAGAGCATTCAAGCGGGAGAAAAACGGATCTTTTAGAATAGGCGGCGATGTTCAACCATCAGACAGAGATCCTGAACCGCTAAGAGTCCTGCACTTTTAACGATACGCATGGAGTCTTCATTGATAATCCCTTTTTGTAGCCAGAACCCTTTGGCATTGATCTCCACGGCGGCTTCTGCAATCGGAGGGGTCTGCTCACCACGGCGAAAGACATTGACCAAACCGATCTCAATATCCTCTGGAATATCTTTGAGTGAAGGGTAGCAGGTTTCGCCTAAAATATTGCTGGCAGCGGGATGTACGGGAATAATTTTATAGCCAACCTGTTGCATATAAGCAGAAACGCGGTGGGAGGCGCGGTCCGGTTTGGGGGAGAGTCCAACCACGGCAATGGTTTTGTGCTGTTCTAAAAAGGCTTTAATTTCGGCATCAGATGACATGGATAAAATCCTTATGATCTTTTTTAAGTTATTTTTAAGTTATTTTTAAGTTAATGGAGATGTCCTGCACAGAAGTCACGTAGAGAGAAGGTCCAGAAGATCGACTCTTTTCCTGAGGGTGCTGTCGCCAGGCTGAAACGACACTCTAAGCAGAGTGGATGACCATGGGAATCAAGGAGGGTGAGATTGAGATGATTGAGCGAGTGACTGTTGTGCAGGATGGTGCAGAGTGACTCCCAGAGTTTGGGTTCGCGGGCAAATTTTGTCAGGGAGTGGCCAAGACAGTTTTCTGGGTCCACTTTAAGAATTTCAGCACCCTTTTGATTGATCGCCTGAATCGGAAAGTTTTTTTCATTGGCAAACCAGACAGCAGGTTCTGAGATATTCTCAGGATCGAGCGGGGTCTGTTTACTACGCGCAGCATGAGCCAGTTCACGAAGCAGATCGGTTTGGGTGAGCAAGCCGGTGAGAATATTATTTTCATCCACCAGAGGAATTTGCCGGTAGCCGGTCTCAAAAAAGCCATCCATGGCATCGAGTAGATTCTGCTCTTTGCTCATGGTATGGAGTTTGATGGACATCATCTTTTTTATCGAGGCTTTGGGACTCCATTTATCGCTGGTACGAAAACGGAGAACATCGCCCTGGGTGAGCATCCCTAAAAGTTTATTCTCTTTATTGATCACAAGAACACAGCCCCGATGCCAATTGATCATCTTTTCGATCATTTTATTGATCGACATATTTGGCGTGACTGTAGGCGGTGGCGCGAGGGGGATATCTGCAATCCGGTAGTGCGCTAAGAGGTTGGAGCGCGGAAGCGAGCTTAAGATCTGTTTTTCGGTGATGCCACCGGAGAGCATCTCCTCTTCATTGAGCACAGGAAAGCGACGGAAACGGCGATTGTTAAAAATTTCGAGGAACTCACGGCAGTTTGTCGTCTCATAAACCGTCTGGGGTTTAGAGAGTCGCATCTCATCTAAGCGAGTGGTTTCAAAGTCATGACCACGCGCCATCCAGCGCAGAAGATCGAAGTCGGTAAGCAGTCCTACAGGGGTCATATTTTCGATCACCACCGCTAAGCCATCACGGGGTTTAACCATTCGGCGGGCCGCTTCGATCAAGGTGAGTGAAGGGTTGAAGGTCGAGATATTGCGAATCATGCAGTTTCGGACAATGGGCATTTTTTCACCACCTTAAAAAAAAAAGCGCCTTCAAGAGTGCCTTGATGCCTTGTTTAACTTAAAAGCAAAGGCTTCCTGCGCTATTTATTCATCGTTTGCAGTACATGTTTTTTTTCAGTTTAGAAATCGTCACTGTTTTAAAAATCCAGGCTGATTTTAATAATTTAGCGAAGATTAATTTCTACGTCAATTAAAAGGCCACGATTTTTTAAAACGGTTTAAAAGGAGGTATGGATGAACAAACGGCCTAAACAATCTTTTATAGCACAAAAAGGAGATTTTAAGGTCAATGCCACATTAGAGCCGTTATCTCCAGAGACAAAGGATTCGGATCTCTCCAACGTAGAGAGAACACCTCCTCAAGATCTGGTGGAAAAACAGCAGCAGGTGTGTCAAGCGTTGGCAAATATCGCCTTTGCAGATATCCGTCACTATCTTAACTGGAGCGACGCGGGTGTACAGATTAAACCCAGCACAGAGATCTCTGAGGCACAAGCGAAGGCGATTTCAGAAATTTCAGAGACGATTAATAAGGATGGTTCCCGTTCGGTCAAGCTGAAGCTTTATGATAAGCAGACCGCCTTAACCCAACTGGGTAAACATTTAGGGATGTTTGTGGAGCAGCATGAGCATCGTAGTCAGGATGGTTCTCTAATTACACCGATTTTCAATGTTACAATCCGAACTCAGAACGATTAATTTAGAGTTACATGCCAAACAAGGGCTGGCTTTGACCACTGAAGCCAACGAAGTGCTCTATGGGGGTGCTGCTGGTGGCGGTAAATCTCACCTGATGCGGGTGGCCGCCATCATGTGGTGTGCCGCAATTCCGGGATTACAGGTCTATCTCTTTCGACGCCTGTTTCCAGATTTGATCAAAAACCATATGGATGGCCCAAAGGGGTTTCGTTCGCTGTTATCGGGGTGGAGTGAGTGTGGTTTTGTCAAAATTGTTGAGGGTAAGGGCGAGATCCGTTTCTCAAACGGCTCTAAAGTCTATCTCTGCCACTGTAAGGATGAAAAGGACCGTTTTAAATATCAGGGCTCTGAAATCCATGTGCTCATGATCGATGAGTTAACCCACTTTACAGAGTTGATCTACCGTTTTCTAAGAGGACGTCTGCGCATGAGTGGGGTGGATGTTCCTCTGGAGTATCAGGGAAAATTTCCCCGCATCATCTGTGGCAGTAACCCAGGCAATATCGGCCACCTTTGGGTTAAGCGTTTTTTTATTGATGACACTCCCCCTTTAACCATCCGTCAGATGGAGGATGATGAGGGCGGATTAAAGCGGCAGTATATTCCTGCGCGCTTAGAAGATAATCCCAGCATGACCAAGGATGATCCCGCTTACCGGGCGCGCCTAAGGGGTTTAGGCTCCTCCTCTTTGGTGAAAGCCATGGAGTATGGCGACTGGAATGTGGTGGATGGCGCCTATTTTGATTGCTGGTCTACAAAAGATCATGTGTTACCGCCTAAGCAACTGCCAAAAAACTGGTTACGTTTTCGCTCCTTTGACTGGGGCAGTGCCCGTCCTTTCTCTGTAGGCTGGTGGGCGGTAAGCGATGGTATGCTCCCTGAAATTCCCAAAGGCGCCTTGGTACGCTACCGGGAGTGGTATGGTGCTAAAGGAAATAATGAAGGCTTAAAACTCACCGCAGAAGCGGTGGCTCAGGGGATTTTTGAGCGAGAGAAAGGGGAGAATATTGTTTATGGTGTGGCTGATCCCGCGATTTTTGCCGCCGATGGTGGACCTTCATTGGCGGAAAGAATGCGACGTGCCTGTGGCATCAATTGGCGAGGCGCCGATAATCAGCGTCTGCCGGGGTGGGATCAATTGCGTTCTCGTCTGGTGGGAGAGGATGGAAAACCGATGATCTACTGTTTCTCCACCTGTGTGGATAGCATCCGCACCATTCCGGCATTACAGCATGATGTGAGCCGTGTTGAGGATCTCGATAGCAACAGTGAGGATCATGCCGCCGATGAGTGGCGCTACGCCTGCATGTCACGGCCTTATGTGCCGATTGAGGGGAGCTATTATGAGCCCAAGCCTAAACCTGGCTCTTTTGATTGGCTGATAAGAGAGGAGGTACAGGAGAGTCGTTCGGCATATCGGTTATAAAAATCATCCATAATCCCATATCCAAACCCATCATCGTATAAGGTTTGGATATGGATAAGTGCCTTTTACCGTCGCTCTTTTTTGATCAATGGTTTTATTAGGAAGAATGTACCAAGCGGGTAGCAGCAAAACAAGGTTGTATTTCGATCATTTATCGTTTGGATAGTTATTTAAATCTATTTTGAGCAGTGTGCCAGACAAGACTGATTTCTATGGTTTATTCAGACTCTTTTACTTGATACCAGATAACGAAAGGGTAATTGGTGATAATAAGTTCGCGATAGTAGGGGAATTTGCTGGAAATAGGAGCCATATAGGGTGTGTATTTCAGATTAGAGGTCTTTTGATGGATCTTTGTGATAATCTGTTTTGCAACTTTTGGATTGCATTCTCTGATATATTCTGTGACCTCTAGAAGACTGTCATACGCTTCTGGTAGCCATTTAACTTTCATATTGGCTCCATTTAGCGAAGAAGGCATCCACTTTTTCTGTTGCATCTTCTCCTTGTTCACTCTGGGTAGCGGCTTTGGCGAGTCTTTTTGCGATCGTTTTTTCTTCTAGAGCGATTTGTGTCGCTTGGACAACAAATTCGTTTGCGTCTGGATGATTTTTAAGGATTTCTCCCAGATCTGGTGGAAAATCAATCGTGAAATTCATGATATTTCTTTTCTCTTATATAGCGATGGATTAGCTAGAAGAACACTCCCTTACAATAGCAATATATTGTTTTCGGCGTTTTGTCTATGATTAGGAAACCAGCAATTCTAAATGTGGCTCCATACAATAGGGCCACTGCTGAAATTTGAGCGTTCCGAAGGCTAAAACGGTGAAGGGGTAGCCCTATATCGATAAGGATGCCTGAACTCCTGAAAAGAGACAGATATTCCAATAAACTGAAATATCAGTAGGTTTAGTCACACTCAACAGGATGGCACCCCAATCAAATAGAGGACTAACAGATGCGTTTATCTATTTTTTTAAAGCGTTATCTCAGATAAAATGGTCTTTGCCTGTCCAGGTTTTAAACGGGCACCAAACTGGCTAACCAAAACAGAAGAAGCATAGCAGGCCAACTTACCCGCCTTCTCTAAGGAATAGCCTTGGGTAATCGCATAGAGGAAAGCCCCCGCAAACATATCCCCCGCACCGTTGGTATCCACCGCTTTGGCAGGAAACCCTTTAATGGGAATGCGTTGATCGCCTTTTAAAATCAATGCACCTTTAGCGCCTAAGGTGATACAAGCAATACCCACTTGATCACGAAGTTTCTGCTCGGCAAGATCCATGGTGTCACACTGGGCATAGGTGAGCGCTTCGGATTCATTGCAGAAAAGAAGATCAATCCCCTCCTGCATCACCTCCTCCATGCCCTCCCGAAAATAGGTAACCATACCCGGATCAGAGAAGGTGAGCGCCACTTTCCTATTGGCTTCATGCGCAACTTTAGCAGCTTGAATCATCGCTGCCTTACCACTCTCAGCGGTAACCAAGTAACCCTCAATATAGGTATAAGTCGCTTCTTTTATGGCATCGATAACCAGATCTTCAGGAGAGAACAGCGCAGACTCGCCAAGTGCAGTACACATGGTGCGTTCGGCATCGGGGGTGACCATCACCAGACAGGTTCCTGTCACACCGGCTTTAAGATCATCCAAACGATTATCAACCCCGTTGTTTTTCATCTCCTGGGCATAAAAAAGACCATTTTCATCATCCGCCACCCGACAGGCATGAAACGCCTTACCACCAAACTGGGCTAAACCAATGACCGAATTGGCCGCTGACCCCCCACAGGAGCGTGTTGTTTTCTTTCCTTGCAGTGCCCCCAAAAGCTCTTGCTGTCTTTCGGCCTCCACTAAAGACATCACACCTTTATCAATGTTTACCGTCTCTAAGAAGGCGTCATCCACCTCCACTTCGGTATCCACAAGCGCATGCCCTAAACCGAACACATCATAGTGACTCATCTGTTTCTCCTTGAAAATTCAGATCTATTATCTCTGCCTGCCAGGCGTGAGTGGAACATCTTTCAGACGCTCTAAAAGGGGGTTATGAAGCGGGCCATTGGAGGTGACCACCGAAAGCACCAGAGGGCTCTCTTGATTGAACTGAAAAGGCTCGCCTGCTTTATTGGTCACTTGACCGCCCGCCTCTTGAATGAGCAGGGTTCCTGCACAAAAGTCCCACTCATTTTTAGGGGTGAGGGTGAAAGTCATATCAAAGCGCCCCATCGCCGCCACCGCCATTTTGTAAGCGATTGAACCAATGGGGGCTAAGATAAATTCACCATCAAAGTTAACCCAGTCACCACGCTTAATCTCCGAACGGCTGGTGATGCACGATGCACCCAACAGTTGCTTGCGGGTGGATGTGTGAATCGCTTCACCATTTAAATAGGCACCACCTCCCTTGCTGGCAATAAACATTTCATCGAGGGCCGGATTATAGACACAAGCCGCCACAGGAACGCCCCCATCCACCAGGCCAATAGAGATGGCAAACTGGGGTATACCATCGATAAACTCTTTTGTTCCATCAATGGGGTCAACAACCCATACCCGCGTTTTTTTAAGACGGTCTAAGTTATCCAGTGTCTCCTCAGAGAGCCAACCATAATCGGGAAAAGCCTGCATGAGCTGTTCACGCAGTATGGTATCCGACTCCAGATCCGCCTGGGTCAGTGGATTATCGGCGCTCTTCTCGCGAACATTGGCCTCTGCGGTCACCTGTTGTCCCGGACGATAATATTTCATCACCGCCACACCCGCCTGCCGTGCAGCCGATTGCATGGCGGCAAGCTCTTTGTCCATTGAAATGGTCATTCTATCCTCCTGCTCCACCGCTTTTAGGGGTTAACATGAATTAAAAATTGATCGAGATAAAGGGTGGAGTGTTGTATCAAACTTTTAAAATTTAGATTTTCACACGCTTCTATTTCTATAACTTTTTCTCTTTTTATGCCAAGGTTAGCACGCTTCTATTCGATTTTATCGACATGTGGGCTGGTAAACCCTGATTGTTGATAAGAACACTTCTTAATCCTTAAAGCACACCATGACCAAAGATCGCCAAATGAAATTAAAGCATTTTTTATCTCAAATTGTCTTCAGGCGCATCACAAAAGCCGTTTTCTGGTGACGCTTCAGCGATTTTCTGTGGATCATTGTCACATTGAGTAACAGTAGCGCTTTACAAAAAATTAGCTTATTCTTACATATCTTGATTATTTTAAATATGATTAGAACCTCTTTAATAAGGTTAAAGCGTGGAAGATCTCAAACAACATATACTCATCGTCGAAGACAATGAAGCGATGCTCTCCATGCTGAAAGCATCGTTACTGGACTCCGCTTACCACATCAGCATCTCTACAACAATTATTGATGCGCGTCGCGTGTTAGAAAATCATCAGGTAGATTTGATATTACTAGATATCAATTTACCGGATGGAGATGGTTTTGAACTATCTCAGGAGATCCGTTCCACATCACCTTGGACCTGGATTATCCTGGTAACAAGTCGAAAAGATGAGATCGATCGCATCACAGGGTTAGTTATGGGCGCCGATGATTACATTACCAAACCATTTAATATACGCGAAATACAGTTAAAGGTGTGCAATTTCTTGCAGCGCTCACAAGCAAAAGAACAACAGAAAAAATCCGAAACACGCGCCTTTGATGGCTGGTCCCTGGATACCATGAAACACCAACTACACGATGCCCAGGGCAATGAAACCAGATTAACGCATGCCGAATGGCTTGTTTTAGATCTTTTAACACGGAATCCAGGCCGCCTTGTACTCCGAGAAACCTTTTATCAAACCATGGCTCATCCACATCTTACCAATCCTGGACGTACCCTTGATGTGTTGATCAATCGGTTGCGACGTAAGCTAGGCGATTCGGCACGCCAACCACGATATATTGCAACCATCCCCAGAAAAGGATTTCAGTTTATCGAAGAAGTATGTTGATATTGAAACCACTTTGAACGTGCATTGCTTATTTTTCTGATTGAAGACGGTTTATCGAATGTTGCCACAGTGAATCCAGTTGATCCACAAGCCTTACCCAGGGCTGACTGTCGCACTGTAAAGCCAACGTTTCAATCTCTTTCACAAGACCGCAGAGCCTCAATAGCCCTAACTGACAACATGAACTTGCGAGACTATGGGCCATACGCGCGACCAAAGCCGTATCGGATAATCGACAGCCTTGCTGCATCTTTTGAATCATGATCTGCCCTTGATCCGTAAATCGATCCAGTGTCTGCTGATATTGCTCCTGGCTAAGTTGTGATCTAATGTTCTGTAATGTATCGGTTTCCAGCAATAAAATCTGCTCTAGCCATATGTTTTCATGATCATTGTGAGTATTTTTCAGCCATGGTGCAAAATCAGTCGATTGATGATGTATCGACGTTGTCTGGGAAGAAAACTCTCCCAGCATACGGCCAATAACATGATTAAATCGCTGTATATTTAAAGGTTTTTCCAACACATCATCCATACCAGCCTGCATATAGCGTTGATGATCCTGAGACATGAGGTTGGCTGTTAATGCAACAATAGGTAAAGATGCAACCATCTCATCATCCATGGCACGAATGTGCTGCGTTGTTTCCAGCCCGCTCAGACCAGGCATTTGAATATCCATAAGGATCACGTCATAATTTTTCTGGATATGTAACAGCTTGATCACATGTTGGCCACTGGAAACCGCTGTAACCTTATGGCCATATTGCTGTAGTTGCTCCTTAACCACCATGCGACTGATCTCGTTATCTTCAGCCAATAAAATGGTCAAGGATGATAGAGATCTATTTAACCTTTCCTGCTCCACATCTGTATCAATATGGGAAGGGCTTACTTCAACCAGGGGCAACTTAATAGAGAAAGTCGAACCTTGATGCTTCTGGCTATGCAGAACAACGTCTCCCTTCATCTGTTCCACAAGCTGCCTGACAATCGTCAGCCCTAAACCACTCCCCTCATGATGACGTGACATGGCATCATCCACCTGAACAAAGCTGGAAAAAATTTTTGACTGATTCTCCTTTGAGATACCAATACCGGTATCCGTTACCTCCACATGGAGCGTGATACGTTGTGCTTCCATACGTGTATATTTTATTTTTAAACACACTTTGCCTTGCTGAGTAAATTTAACGGCATTACTTAACAGGTTGGTCAATATCTGCCGAACCCGTAAAGGATCACCAACAACAGAGGAGGGAAAGGGAACAATCTCTGTTTGAAATTTTAAGCCTTTTTTCTCTGCTAAAGGCTTAATTAACTGGATCACCTGATTAATTTCAATGTCCGGCTGAAATGGTATCTTTTTCAATTGGATCTGCCCTGAATTCATCTTGGAGTGATCCAGAATATCATTCACCAGATTTAATAGATTCATACCAACCAGTTGCATACGATGAATATAATATTTGACCGAATAAGATAACGGCTTGTTTCCCAGGATCTCTGCTGTACCTAGCAGACTGGTCAAAGGTGTACGCAACTCATGACTCACCACGGCTAAGAATCGATCTTTGGCACGGTTACTCTCTTCCGCTTTGTATCTGGCCTCCCGCAGTCGCTCCTGCTCTTGAAAAAGTTGACGTCTGATACTGCGCCAATAGATCATGAGTCCACTCATCATGATCAAAATCTGTAGATGAATCCATATCACCAGATTGATAATGGACTGAGACGGCATGATCGTATTTTGGGCATTGAAAATCTCAACGATGATAATTATAATGATCAATATCAATGAGATCGCAATACTATTCTTAAAGAAATCGTTCTCAGTGTTTATTTTTATCCATCGTACTCCACAATAGGCGTAAAAAAACATCTCCAGCACGCGGCCACTCCCCCCCGCCCAGGGAATTGGCCATGGACTCCACACCGAAGCAATGGCCAAGAGTAGACCGATCCATAATAGCGTCGTCAACCAGCGAGGAAATGGCTGACGGTAAAAAACAAGCATGCCCCGGGTTGCCATATAGGGAATAAAGATATAGCACATCGAAGATGCCGCAACCGCGTAAACAGATGGAACCACAAATCCATTGTTAAACCACTGTAAACCATCACCACATACTGAAAAAAAGATCCCCCATGCCCAATAGCCCAAACAGGGCGCACGGTCCAACAGATAGGCATGTATATAGAACAGCAAAAAAATAGTGGCGCTTCCGATAATAAATATATAAGCCAAATCTAATGACTGTATTGTCATATCTCTTTATCTCGACCTAAAATTGATGTGGATGACATCACCGTTTTATTTTTTCCAAAACAAAAAAACAAAGACATTGCGTTGTTTTGGCTTTTTTTTTGATACATATAAACAATAATTATATTGGTCAAAACATTCTATCCATTATTTGGCCGCGTGTCACAAACAAAGCAAAAAAAAAGCCTTGAAGTGGCGCTCTACTTTAAACGCCACCTGGAGATGTGTCCCTCTTAACGCTTTCTGAAACATAGAAAATTCCAACCCTCGCATGATTTTATCGACTTTGGTATTGAGCGACAGACTGCTCGACAGAAATTTGCCGCCTAATGGTATTCTAGATTTTCAAAGATCGCAAAGCGCTGTCATTTTACAGCGCTCGATTTTTTTTGCCTAAAGTCTGGCCAGGGAATTTATTCTGGCGGATTTAAGGCGCCGTGTCCAATAAGCAAAAAATAGCGTTGGCCTTGTTGATTTTTTAGTCTACGATGGACGATTGACCGTATAAACTTTTAAAGTTTTGATTTGACAATCGGCTTAAACTCCATGGTGCTCGAACAGCTTAAAAAGCCCTTTTTATGGCTGCAATCTAAAAAAGAAGCCACATTTAAATCAAAAAAGGAGACGCGCGCCCTCTCCACAGACCCCACCCTTTCAGATAAGCCAGAAGATAACGTAGAGAAAGATAGCCCGCCATCAGAGACCACGGGGATCGCCGTACCAACCCGCGCCGATATTGAACAGCACACCTCAACCTCTATTGAACAGGATGCTTTTACAGGGCCGCTTCAGTGGCGCCAAGCGATTCTTCCCCCCATCTTATTAGGCTTTGTGGTGATTGCAACATTTGTTCTCACCTTTGTTCTATGGTCTGCATTCGCCCCCCTAGAGAGTGCAGCCATTGCACCAGGCATTGTCACTGTAGAAGGTAAGCGAAAGACCGTACAACATCTGGAGGGAGGCATTGTTCGTGAGATCTTAGTCCAGGAGGGGGATCGGGTCGCTTCTGATCAGGTTCTGTTGCGCTTAGACCAGACCCAGTCACAAACATCGAATAATCTGATTAAAAACAAATATCTGCATGCTCTAGCAGTAGAAGCACGTCTGACCGCCGAACTTCAAGGGGCGGGCTCAATCACTTTTCCAGAGACCCTGTTAAAACATAAAAATGAGCCCGATATCCTTAAAGTGTTGAAGGCACAAACAGATATCTTTTTTGCGCGCCGCCGGGTGATTGCGGGAGAAGCCGCCATATTGAGCCAGAAGATCGCCCAATACCAGAATGAGATCCTTGGCTATCGAGGCAATATTCGTTCCGCTAACCGTCAAATCAGTTTAATCTTTGAAGAGTCTCAGGGCGTTGAAAAGCTATTGGTTAAAGGATTAGCACGTAAACCGCGCCTTCTGGCTTTACAACGCCGCATTGCCGAAATTGAAGGGAGCCGCAGCCAATATAAAGCACAGATTTCCCGGATACGTCAGGGCATCTCTGAAACACGCCTGGAGATCCATGAGATTAAAACCTCATTTAATAAAGAGGTGATGCAGGAACTGAGAACCATTCAAAATGAGACCAATGATCTCTCAGAACGTCTAAGGGCTTCGCGTGATATCCTGAAAAGAACCGAAGTACGTGCTCCACAAGCGGGTATTGTGGTCGGCTTAAAAGCCAATACAATAGGCGGTGTTGTGGCACCAGGCGAACCACTCCTCGATATCGTCCCCAGTGAAGCGCCACTGATTATCGAAGCACGTGTTAATCCAAACGATATCGATATCATTAAAAACGGCTTAAAAACACAGATCCGCCTGACCGCCTTTAAACAGAGAAACTTAGCCCCCTTAGAGGGCATCGTAACTTCCGTATCCGCCGATCGACTGGTGGATGAGACCTCCGGCGACAGCTATTTTGCAACGCTCGTACGCATTCATCATAATCCAGAAAATCTTGCCCTCTATCCGGGAATGCAGGCAGAAGTGATCATTGTCACCGGAGAGCGAACCCTGTTAAGCTATCTGTTTCAGCCACTCAGCCAATCATTTAATCGCGCGCTGCGCGAAGATTAAGGAACCACTTAAAGTGCCCGCGCCCATCGAGACCACTCATGATCATCCCCTGCGCTGGTTGCTGGCGATCTGTCTGATTACAATCGTCCTGTGGGGGGCGGGCGCCTTTGGTTTTTTTCGCGCATTTAACCATTTTTTTTACGATACGTTTGCACAATGGAGCCCAATTCAGCGTAAACAGCCAGTGCAGGTTCTTCTTCTGGAAGGAGAGGCCAAACATCTGGAGACCTCTGGAGAAGCCTGGAGCAACCTGCTGGAGTCGCTGCGCTCTTTAGGGGCGAAACAGATTGTTTTTCTCTTCTTTCCACGCCATGCCGGTTACTATTTTTCCGATATGATCGCCAACTGGCCCCACCTCTGGTTTGCACGCCAGATTGTCGTTGGCGCCACCCGTTATCGAGCACTCTCCTTAGAACCCCTCCCCCCCTGGGTAAAAAATACACCAGAAATCCAAACCGGCATTATGGTCTCAGGACTGCCTGTACACCAACAGAACCGTTTTCAGCTGTTTAATCTGGTTCTGGAGAATGAGCAAAGCGTGACCGCCATTGAAGCCGCCATCACAAAACAAAAAGATCAATCGGGGGCCAACCACTACCGTATCAACTTTAATGGCGGCATTGAACACCTTCCGCGTATTCGCTTAGAGCGCGCCTTAGAGGGCGGACTTGTTGAAAGCCTGGTAAAAGATCGCACAGTGATCATCGGCTTAAGGGGAGAGCATGCAGGCACCGGAGTGATTGTCCCCACCGTTTCAGCCGATCACGCGTTGACCCACTTGGA
Organism: Magnetococcales bacterium HHB-1; assembly: GCA_052043475.1. Lineage (GTDB taxonomy): Bacteria > Pseudomonadota > Magnetococcia > Magnetococcales > JBQGBW01 > JBQGBW01. Next base: position 25,413 of record JBQGBW010000021.1, on the reverse strand, counting down.
ATTTCACGCCATGAGCCTAGATACCCTGCTCAGTGAGCGAGTGATCCGTGAATCCAGTGAGCAGATACGTTTGCTGGTTCTCTTTCTCATTACAATCATCACCACCCTCTCCTGCCGCTGGCTCTCCATTCAGATGATCTACTGGCTGGCACTGGGAACCTTTCTTGTCAACAGCCTGATTATCTGGGGTTTGGTCGCTTTTTTTCACTTATGGTTCCCTTTTATGGAGGTGCTTCTCGCGGAATTTATTACCGTCGCCTTTGTGATTCACCAGAAGAATCGTACCGAAGCGCTGTTCCTCTCCTCAATGGTAAGAACTTTAGCCACAGAGGTTCAAGAACGTTTCTCTCCCCCTGGTTTTTTTGAATCCGATGAACACTGGACGCAAATTATTACCATGGTGGGACAGACACTCCACCTAAAAAGAATTATCTTCTTAGAACGTGTGCCTGGAGACCACCGCGTAAAAGAGGTAAAAGCACTCTACTGCTCATTAGAAGATATCAATGAGATGCGTCGTGACTATGAACGGGCACCTTATAGTGATGCCATCGAACAGAATGGCTTAGTCAGGGTCACCTTTAGAAACTACTTTAAAGATACCGGCGGTCCTGAGGAACGGCAGTGGCTCTATCCGCTGATTTTTACCGGAGAGGTAATGGGCTTCTGGGCCTTTACCACCGATGGTTCTGAAGATAAGGATCTGTCTGGATTTGAGAAGGCGGTGGAGGATTTTGGTTTGCAGATTACCGAACTGCTCTATCAGAGACAGAGTTGGCGGGAGCGCAATCAAGCGCCGGGCAATATTTTATTGCGTTGGTGGAGTCGGGAGACGGGTGAACAGGCGCAAATGAACTCACTGCATAAATCGATCACCTTTATTGAACGGCGCTTAGGGGGGTTGGAAGATGTATTTAATGGTTTGGAGACCGGGGCAATTCTCTATAACCTCTTTGGCAACGTGCTTCATGTGAACCGGCGCATGACCGAACTGGCAAAAACCATCGATCTCTCCCCCTTTGAACTCTCTGCTCTCGATTTTATTGTCAAACTCTGTGAGCAGGATGCCACAGAGGTACGCACCATCTTAAGACAAACCATTTTAGAGCATCAACCGACCGTTCTGCCGGTCACCACCTTTTCGGATAGTGGAAAAAACTTTGTGCTACAGATCCGTCCTTTAGGTGGTAGTGGTGAGGACGGGGAGGAGGAGGAAGGCGGTGCGGCGTATACCGATGTGGTACTCTTTCAGATGAAAGGCATACTCATTGAGCTTGTGGATATCACGGTGATGAAAAGTTTCTATAAACTCAAAGAGCAGGTGATGGATCGGGTATTCTGTCAGATGCGTGATGATCTGAGTACGGTGGTTATGGCGGGCTATCTGCTCAACCGTAAACAGCGGATTCATGCAGAGCAAGAGCGCTCTGTGGGTAAGCTTCTCAATGAAAAAATGGGCCGTATGGTGCACACATTGGAGCAGGCACAGATTCAGTTGGCAAGGGATGTCGATGTGGAGAGCATCACCCACTATCCTGTGGATGGTCGCACGCCCATACTGCGTGCGGTCAATGGTTTAGAGAAAAAAGCACAGGATCGACTGGTAAACTTTGATGTGCATGTGCCTAAAGTGATGGCTCTGGTGCATGCGGCACCGGATCAGTTCTTCGATGTACTCCATGCCATTTTATCTCTGTTGGTCAACGATGCCGCAGAGGAGACCGTCGTTGTGGTTGAGGTTAAGGAGTCGGATGGCCACATCACCTACCGCTTCTCCAATACAGGGTTTGGCATGCCCAATGATCGTTTTCAGGAATACCTTTTTGGTTCAGGAGAGTTGGTTTCAACAGAGTTTAAACAGTTACGCTGGGCGTGGCGGGTGGTAAGAAACTGGCAAGGCAATCTAACAGCCTCAAGCGAGATGGGCGAAGGTATCCGGGTGACGCTCACACTGGATGCCTTTTTAAGCCAACATTGAGTTTTTTAAGATTAAATCGATTCCATGGAAGCAAAAAAAATACTTTTTATCGATGATGACCCTCACCTTCTGCAAATGATGCAGTTTGTTTTAGAGTTGGAAGGGTATCAACTGGTGACCGCAACCAACGGTCAGGAGGGAATACGTCAATTTGAAAAAGGGGGCGTTGATATTATCATTACCGATCTGATGATGCCGGTGATGGATGGTCTACGCTTTTTAGAGTGGCTGAGAAACAATCAGCGCAGTGATGTCCCGGTGATTGTGATCACCGCAACAACAGAGCAAACATTGCAGATCGAGAGCAAAAAGAGCGGGGCAAAAAAAATCTTTACCAAACCGATCGATCCCCCTCTTCTGCTTGAGACACTGGAGAAGATTTTTACTGGTGAACCTGTCGATGATACGACAGAGGATGAAGACGCCCAATCCTGATTGAGATGGATACGTCTTCAAACGAAAGATAAACAAAAACAGATTTTAAAAAAGATCAAAAAATCAGGCCGGATAATCAAAAGCTAAGAGACCAGACCAACCTTGACCGCATAACGCACCAACTCGGCTGTGGAGTGCAGGTTGAGTTTCGCCATAATGCGCGAACGGTGCGTCTCCACAGTTTTAGGGCTCACCTCTAAAATACGCGCGGTCTCCTTATTGGTATAGCCTTGCGCAATATTCTTCAGCACCTCCCTCTCCCGCGGCGAAAGCACTGACTTTCTACGCGACAACCCATGGCGCGAAATAAAATTAACTTTTCCCTGCAACTGTTTACTCAGATAGATCTCCCCTGAAGCCACCGTGGATACGGCATGAATCAACTCTTCGAAAGTGTTATCCTTAAGCACATAGCCTCGAACACCACTGCGCTTTGCTTCATCCGCCAGAGTCGGATCATCATGCATGGTCAAGAGAATGACATAGGTTTCATACGCTTCTTTAGCAATCCGTGCCGCCAACTCCAACCCATTGGGGGATGGCATGGAGATATCCAGAATCGCCACCTGAGGGTGAAATTTTTGAATCAGTTGCCACGCCTCCGCACCATTCCCCGCCTGACCCAATACATTAAAAGAGGACGAACTAAGAAGTTGCGCCAAACCTTGGCGAAATATCGCATGATCATCAGCTAAGATTAACGTTGTCATAGGGCACCACAATTTGAATTTGAACACCGCAGCCTGGTGCAGTATCAATTTTAACTTTTCCACCAATACGGTGGGTTCTCTCCTGGATGATCGATAACCCTACACCGCTTTTTTTCTCCTTCTCAGAAGAGAGGGTTTTAAAATCGGCACCTTGGCCATCATCAAGAATAATCAATTTCAGTAGGCTCTCTTTACAGCGCACACGCACAGAAATCTTTGAGGCTGAAGCATGTTTTACTGTATTGGTTAACGCCTCTTGTACTGAACGGAAACAGTAGTAGATCACCCGCGGTTCCAGCTTTTGAAAATCCTCCCCTTCATGCACAATCTCAAAGGCGAGTCCTGAACGGCCACAAAGCTTTCCACCCCACCACCGGATGGCATCAACCAACCCCATACGCTCTAAAAATGTCGGCTGCAACACCTCGATCATATCCCGAATCAGATAGATCATTTCAGCCACTTCACGCGACATGCTATGCAGCACCGATTCATCGAGCGGTTGATTCTGCTGCACCCGTAGGATGATCATTTTCAGCCCAAGTTGCAATGCCAAAAGATCCTGACCCAATCCATCGTGGAGCCTGATGGCCAATCTTTTGCGCTCTTCAGATTCAACACGATCCTTAAGATGCTCGATCCACTGCTGACTTTTTTTCCGCTCGGTGATATCACGCAATACCCCCAGATAGACCTCTCGCTCATTGAGTTTGACGGTAGATAAGGAGATCTTACAAGGAAAAACCTCCTGATTGCGACGCATCGCCAACAGCTCTTTTTTATCACTGAGCAGTGTGGCGATACGATTCTTCTTCTGCAACACATTAAAGAATCGATAGAACTGCGGATGCATCTTTTTGGGCAGAAGAAGCGTCACGGGTTGGCCTCGAATCTCCTGTTTTGAGAAACCAAAAATTTTTTCAGCGCCCTTATTCCAGAACTCAACCTCCCCCTGACTGTTACAGGCAATAATCGCCTCCTTAACCGATTCGGTCACCAGACGAAAACGGGTCTCCCTGGCGGCAATCTCCTTATTCACCCGCTGAGAAATCCGCAAAAAGATAATGGTGCCTAAAAGAATCACCATAAGCGTCATAGCCAACCCAAAGAAGCCGGTCACCAGAAAAGGGCGTCTGATTTCATCCACATCAATTGAGGCCACAAAGCCAAGATTCAGGACAGCAACCGGTTCAAAGGCGGTCAAAACCTCTTTGCCATCCGAAATCATCACCATCGTACCCGACTGCCCCTGTAACGCTTTCTGAACCGGAGGTGGCGCCTCCTTGATCGATTGATTCGGGGGCGTCTCCAGTGTCTCCTGACTACGACGCAAAATATATTCAACCTGCTCCCCCACCCTTCGCACCAGAATAAACTCACCGCTCTTTCCCACCCCACGATAACTGCGAAAAGCGCCAATGATCTGTGACAATGTTGCTTTGGTCGCGCCTTGAGGATAATCATGGCTGTAGACCAGATCAAAGCGCGCCACTTCTTCCATCAGGCGCGCCTGGGTACGGACAATTTCAATCAGGCGCACCTTCTGCTCATCAAAAGAGGAGGTATAAAAACGAAAGATGCCCACAAGACCAATAATCAGCACAAGAAAAAGCACCCCCCCTAGAATCAGATACTCAACCTTCGCTAGAAAGTGACGATAAATAAACCCCCGCCAAAGATCCTTTGCAGGGGCCGTTTTAGAGGACAGCGCCGACAAAGCGCGTCCAAACAGATGGTGAAACAAAAAAAGTAAAAAACGTTTCATCGAAAGCTTACTCTACAGCAAAAAAAACGATTAATCATTTCCATGACACACAAAGAATAATCCGTAAAAACAGATTTCCCTTTGATATTACACCCTATTTCTCCATAGATAAACCATTGTTGCGTCATCGATAAAAATTACAAATCACAAAACAGTCGTTTTTCTCTTTACAATGACAAAAAAACTGATTTATAAAGAAAAGGCAGATTTAATGAACCATGCAAGAGCACAACGCTCTGCAACAAGGAACATTTAAAATCGCTTAATTAAACATATTTAAGAGCATTCTGATTTTTTTCAGATTGCCATATAAGAAGGAGATTTTCCAATGGGCAAAGCAACTCGCGCCAGCATTAAAAAAAGGCAACTGAAACAAGAAAAAATGCGTCTCAAACTGGAACGGAAAAAGCTGAAACAAGCACGTATCCAAGAGAAGCTGCGCACTGAAAAAGCCGCCGAACAGATGATCGAACGCTCAATCAAAGAGCAAGAGCGTAAAGAGAAGCATCTGCAAACACAAGAGCTGAGCGGTACCATCGAAAAGCTGCGTCGCAGAGAGTTTAAACTGCAACAGAGCCTTGAAGCGGAGACGCACAAACAAAAAGAGATGGAAGTCAAAATCAGCAAGCAGAAATTCCAGGTTAAAATGATTCGCGATGAACTGGAAACCCAGCGCCAGAAAATCCTCGAATTACAAATGAACCTGCAAGAGAACCAAGAGCGTAAAGAGAGCCTCGAAGAGGAGTTGATCGAAAACCCCTCCCCCGTAACCGAAGAGGCGGCTCCAGCAGAAGCACCTGCTGCTGAATAATCATTACTGTTCTTTAGTTTAAAGGCCATTTAAACTTTTTAAAAGACCGTTTGCTTATACAAACGGTCTTTTAATTTTTTAAAAGCGCTAATCAAGCCATCATAAAGTTATCGTGATTATTAAAGATTCGCTTGACCAGACAAGGCTATTTTTTTTATCTTAAAAAGAGATGTCTCTTATTCATTCAACTTAAACTTAAAACATTTAAGCCTGAACATGACTCAATGCCCCCACTGTAGTGAAAAATTCAAAATCAACAATACAGAGCTTCCTCCTGCAGGGAAACTGATCCAGTGTCCCCACTGTCTTCGACGCTTTGTTGCACTCAAACCCAGCCAGTTTTATCGGGATAACTTCCCTAAAGAGATTGCAGAATATATCATCTATCGTAAAGAGAATAATCAAACGTCAAACATTGGCTTTGATCTTGAGCGCATCCAAAATCTTGCCGATTTTCACAAAAAAACAGCAAAGAACCCAGAGCAGCCACTCTCTCAAGCCACACCTGAAGCGCTCTTTAAGTTTATGGGGGAGATGGAGAAACGCCATAATGCACTGCAAATCGAGGGCTTGATCACCACACTCCTGGATTTCTTCGATATCCAAATCAAGCTTAAACACACCACCGACAACCCTCTGGTTCACTACCCTCCCCTCTCTGAACTGCTCACCCCTTCGGCCTTCCCAGAAGAGATCTTAACCTATCTTCACTATCGTGAAAAAAATGATGCGGTCTCCGAAGTCAAATTTTCAGCAAAATGGCTTAAGGCACTGAATAAATTTCTCGATCACCACCAAGAGACGCTCACCAATGCCCAGACAGGTCATATCGAACATTTTTTTGAACTCGCCAGCCATAAGCTCCACGAAGAGGATCTGGAGCACTTAAAAGAGATCACCTATGACTTTTTTGAATCTCTACAACAGCATGGAAAAATCACACAAAACCCTGTTGAGAAAGCATCCATGAACCGTTGGGATAAACAGTCCCCCTACCCCAACGATCATGAACCCGATGAATATGATGATGACTTTGTTGAACCCTATCATGACCCCCCTTCAGGTCAAGGAAAGCGAATCTTATTAAGACTATTAATTGTTGTTATTCTTCTGGGACTGGCGACAGGTGTGGCCTATATCTTCACCAAAAAGAAACATAACATCCCCCTCACCGCAGAAGATCTGCTAAAACGCGCCACCGAAGAGAATAAAAACAACGAAGCATGGTCTCCAGTCCCTTCACAACCCAAACCAACACACACCTCAAAAGAGATTACTTCATTAGAACCCGACCCCCAAGCCAATACAACACAATCTCTACTGAAAAACCTTCCTAAAGAGACAGAAAAAAAATCACCATCCACCCTATCCAACCAAAATAACCATTCTAACCTCCCCTCAGACGACCTCTCCTCAGACCTGCAAACCCTGCGCTTACAACAGCGCATCGCGGCGCTTGAAGGCCAACTGGTTGCAGGACGAGAGCAACAGAAAAGCCTTGCCAATCGAATCAATCGGATCACTGAAAAGAGAAAAAAAGAGCAGACACCTCCCCTCACAACAACAAAACAGCCAGAAAAAAGCAGCACACCTCAACAGGAGACGCCACAAAACAGCCGCATCTCGCCACCAAAAACACCACAACTTAATGATAAAAACATCCTACCAACACACCCCCCAAAAAACACAACCGCGCCACGCACCACAACAAACCTGACCACAAACCGAATCACCCAGCCTTCTGCTAAAAAAACACCACAGACCATTCAACCAAATCCCCAGACCGTTCAACCACCTAAAGATCCTCGCTGTATCCAAGGAAACTGCTTCAATGGTATTGGAACATTTCTTGAGGAGAATGGCGAACGCTATGTGGGCGGGTGGAAAAACGGTTTACGCCATGGAAAAGGCACCATCCACTACCCAAATGGCAATAAATATGTCGGCCAATGGAAAAATGGCCAAAAATATGGCCGTGGCTCCCGCCACCTCTCATTCCAGGATATCATCGAAAAACAGCGCCAAGAGGCGCTTAAAAAAGATACCCAGAATGCCGCCTTAAGTGAACGCGAACTCAAACTCAAAGAACAAGAACGTATCCTTTCACAAAAAAGACGTCTGGCTGAAAAAGGGTGTGTCTTAGGTGAGTGCAGAACCGGTAAAGGGATCTATTTCTATAACACTGGAGACGAGTATAAAGGCGTCTTCTTTGAAGGAAAACGTCACGGCTTTGGAGAATACCGCTTTGCAAACGGTGACACATACACCGGTGAATGGCAATATGATCAAAAACATGGTCGCGGTACACTCAAACTGCGTACCGGAAAAGAGATTCGCGGTATCTGGAATCGAGACCAACTGATTACACGCTTTTAAAAAGCACGCGGCCATCCGCCCGTGATATAAAGTTGAACCATAATCACCCTGAAAACAATACAAACAAAAGGATTATAGATCATGTCCAAAGCACTACGCTATCTTGCAGCGGCACGCCCTGAGGCGGCCACCCATCTACTCTCATTCTATCGTCACAACGCCAAGGCGATTGATGATAAAACCCGTTTTTTAATCATGATTGTCACCAAAGTCACCGTGGGCACTGAACGGGGACTGCGCCAATATGCACCTAAAGCACTCAAAGCAGGCGCCAGCAAAGAAGAGATCCTTGATGCGGTCATGATGGCCTTTCCCGCAGCAGGACTCAACAAAGTCTTAGATGCCATCAATGTGCTTCTCGACCTTGAGATCCTGCCGGAAGTCCCAAGCGATGAAGCGCAAACCGAATCCCCTTCTAAGGATCTCGGTGCCCTGGCTGATTTTCCAGAAAAGAGAATGCAGTGTGTCAATCGCCCGGATGGTGATCTGATTGTCTTTCGCAGTGGTGAGCAGGTTAAAGTTTATCAAAGCCGCTGCCCCCACTCCAAAGCCACCCTCTGTAAGGGCATTGATCATGGCACCCAGGTGGAGTGCCGCGTCCATAACTGGACATTCGATTTAGAAAGCGGTCAATGCATCAGTCCCGATCCTGAGGATAAACCCGCGCTGTTAGCGGTCAACGCTGCCGTTAAAGATGGTCGTGTGATGCTCGACTAACATCTTTTAAGTAAAGCGGCGTCACGCTCGCCGCTTTCACCTGAAAATTTTCTAGAACAGGGGGCCCCCTTGGATCTTCAACCACTCTTCTCCCTTTCAAGCCAGATCAATAAATCTGGTCGTGTCGATTATCACTGGTTACGCCAACAGATCGCCACAATTGATCGCGCACTCTTTCTAGAAAATTTCACCCCTTTTGTCCTCTTTGGCGCCATCGCTCCAGAAAACGAACAGGATATTACCCAGACAGTCCACCATAAAAAAAGATTGATCCATGTGATCTATCCGTTAATGCGCCCCGAAGGAAGTTGCGTTCTCAGTTCAATTTTTACGCTGGGCAGCTTTTTTGAAAATGACATGGTCATTCCCGATCCCAGTATCGCCCACCGCCACGCCCGCATCAAAGTTCAAGAAAATAAGATCTTAATGTACGCCATTCACCGCCAGAGAAGTTACAAAACCACGGTCAATGGTGAGCATTTTCCCAATGAGGTCGTTGATCTGCACGATGGCGACACCCTCTGTTTCGGTCGCTACAGCTTCTCCCTATTAGCCCCGGACTCACTCTACACACTCCTCTCCGAACCCGAAGAGCATATCTGCCAGGATGAACTCTACCTCTTAGAACTGATCGATCAAGAGACCCAACAGTTTTTAAAGCAGCAACAACTCAAAGAAGCGTCCGACACAAAAAGAACACCGCTTAAACAGAAAGAGACCGCCCTTCAGCCAGAAGAACCTCAAACCGTCTTAGCCAATGAGGTGCAGGATCATACCGATCAAGAAGAGGAGAAAATTCTCGCCGGCACACTTCATAAACTGCTCTCTAATGACCCTCGCGAGGTCTTTAACATCTTAAACAAAGTAAAGATGCTTCAGCACTTCAGTGACTACGAAAAAAAGCGCATCTCTGTACTCAACACCTATATCATCCGCGTCAAAAACAATAAATATATCATCCGTGAGGGAGAGACTACCTCCTCTTTTTATATCCTTCTTACAGGCTCTGCCAGTGTCATCAAAAAAGGGAGTACACTCCCCTTAGATCAACTTAGACCCGGTGCTTTTTTTGGCGAAACCGGTTTTCTCTCAGGAAAACCGCGCATCTCCAGTGTGATCGCCAACGAAGAGTCCACAGTACTCATGATCGGTGCAGAACTCTTAGCCCGTGTCGGTACGCTGATTCGCGAAAAACTTAAAGATCGGATCATTCAGCAATTTATTGTCCGCCTTTCCAGACAGAACCAAGAGATCATCAAAACCTTAGCCTCCCCCTACACAGAGAGCCGTTTATGGCAAGAGAAGGTCTATACCACCACCAACGCCAGCAACCGCGAACTTAAACTCTCCACCGAAGCCTCAATAAAAATCCTCGATCGACTGAAAATATTTGATGCCTTCAATCTTGCTGAAAAACAGTTGATTGCCAGCAAAGGCTCTGCAATCAAACGTTATACTGCAAACGAAGCGATCATTCTCCATGGTGAAGAGAGTCGCTCCTGTTACATCCTTCTCTCTGGTGAGGTTCATGTGATTTCGGGAAGAAAGCGCAGACTCTACTTGATTGAGAACAAACAACCCGGAGAGTTCTTTGGTGAAATATCCTTTCTCTCCAACATTAAACGTACGGCACATATTGTTGCAGGTCAGGATTGTCTGGTCTTAAAACTGGATCAGCGTTGGTTTGTACAGGTGGGGGTGGATATCCGCGAAAAACTCAAAGATGCGATTCTACAACAACTCCTTAAACGACTGGAAGACAATAATCAGACGATTCTCAAAGCGCCACCAAGATATTAAACCTTTCCATCTAAGGAATGGCCGGATCAATCGCTTTACCCGACACATCCACTAAAACCTCCGAGGCCTCATGCAGACGCCTGACCGCCTGCTCCCACTTACCTTTATCCAGATGCGCCTGCGCCTCTCCTAAATAAAAAAGCACAATACGCTTTCGCCCCTCTAAGGCATGTTGGTTTTTTGGATCAAGGTAGAGAACCCAGTTAAAACGCTCCAACGCATTCCTTCCAACCGGCTTAATCACCCGACGCGCCTTTAAATCCGCCTCAGCCAACTCCAGAAAAAGCTTGACCACACTTTTAATGCCCGCCTGCGCTTCACGATTCTGTGGATCAATCTTAAGCACGGTTAAAAAACGCGCTAAAGCATTCTTTTTTGGTGGACGACTCAAACGCATCGCTTTAACATCCGCCTTCGCCATGGTTAAAAGCTTCTGAATCAATACTTTCTCAGGCATTGGACCAAAACGGCGGTAGAGCCAGGAGAGAATACGCTCCCGCTCTGGAAGCGCCGCACCTGTCCCTGGCAACCCTAACTTCTGCCGCAACTCCTGCAACCAATCATCCGTAGCCAAACCTGCATCTTTATTGATATTGGCTAAACGAGGCATTCTCCCTTTGGCCCCAGAGAAGTTCAACAAAATCGATGAAGCCCGACCAAGATAGTCCGCGGCTAAGCCACTATAATCCTGTGCCAGCGCTTTCTCTGCCAAAGAGAGAAAAAATCCCGCCACTCGTTTCTGACCTTCTAAGGCATTTTTATTTTCTGGATCAAGCTGCAAAACCAGGAGATACTTCTCTAATGCATTCTGTCCGGCCGGTTCCACCAGACGCATCGCCTCAAAATCACGATCCGCCTGATCCAACAGATGGACAATAAAATTTTTAAATCCTTCACCCACCCGCGCATCCTGCGGATATTTCCGTAACGCCAGATGATATTTCTCCAAGGCATTCCGCCCCTTAGGACGATAAAACCGCCCTGCAAGCATATCCTTCTCCGCTAAATTCAACAGACGTCCTAACGGATCATTCGCCTGTTGAGGTAAGGCTTCCGATCCTCCCCCCAGGTTTTGCATAAACCGCTTCTCAGTTTTTTTCTGAACGACCGGTACGGCCGTTTTTGCAGATCCACTCTGGATACGCTGTTGCGGTACTGGCACTGTTTTTTTAGCAACTGTTTTTGCTGAGAGATGGGCTTGCGCATTTTTTTTCAGCGCCTTCTTTTGAACGCGCTTTTGCGCCACCTTTTTGGGCACACGCTTTTGTGCAGCCTGTTGTTGTGCCAGTTTTTGCTGCCTAATCCACGCTTTTCGTTTATGTAACGGCGGTAGGGCGCCAGGAATCTGACGCATCCAGGGCATCATCGTATGAACCGTTTCCGCCTTTTGAAGCGCGTCTTTCTTAACCGGCTTTTTAACCGGTTTCTTCACCAGTTTCTTTACCGTTTTTTTTACAATCTTCTTTTTGGTGGGACGACGGATTGGCGTGGTTTTTACAGGCATCAAATCTTCACGCGCCTCACGTACAGGCACAGACGTTCCCGCCGGCACCACCCGGTGCTGCGGCATGGTTTGCGCGTCTGTATCAAAGACCTGCTGTTTTTTCTCTTTCAGATAGCGCTGAATAATGGGGTTATGCCAGTCACGTTTATCTTTCAGTGCCCAATGGTTTTGTGCAATGCCCTCAATAATCAGGGCAATCACGGCCTTCTCCAGCGCCTCTAATACACACATCTGGGCAGGCTCATTGACACTGAATCCTGTCTCCGCCTCCAACAGACGCTGAAAAGAGACAAAACGAAACAGCCCCACATCCACCTTTTGCGATAAAACGGTCTTACTGGTCGCCACATTGCCCAAAATACGGCCACTCTGAATATCCACCACCCGCAGATAGAGGGTCACCTGATCCGAACGCGCTTCGGCCGTACTACTGACACCAAAATATTTTGCCCCAAGCCCTGAGGTGATGACATCGGTTTCATAGGCGATAATACCCCCTTCCATCAAAAGCTGGGCGGGCTTTAAGGGGGGCATATTAATATTTCTATTTTTCTTAAGCTTCTTTGCGGTCGCCAGATAGATCTTTCGTTCTGTGAGCAGATTTTGTAACCCTTCCCGCTCCACCGGCACAAACCAGCCAGAATCCTCCAGCGCCTTCACCAGCATCGCGGTGGCACCTTGGGTTACCGCAGTGGAGACCGAACTAATATTGCTCAACTTTTTATACTGCCCTGTCTGATCCCGAAAATTATAGACAGAGACCGCAATTTTCCCTTTTGGCGGCGGCAGTTGAATCAGGTCACGATGGGTTGCCGTGGTCAGAGGCGTCAGACGGGCGGGCATCTGATTAAATGAGGCTACTGGCTTTTCCGCACAACCCGCCAACCAAAAAAGCCCGAATATCCCCATAAAAAAGAGATAGACGCTCCTCTTCAGAGCGAAACGACGCGCTTTTCTGGTATGATACCAACCCATAGTTTAACCTGAGAAAACAAAAATATATAAATAGAACAGCAGATAAACCTCTCCATTTAAGAGAAGGCATTCAACGGATCTGTTGCAAACGGCGTTCCAGATAAAAGCCCTCTATGCTTTTCCATCTCAAATAATATTTTGCCCGATCAAACAGATAGAACAGGGTTAGTGCATCAAATAATTGTTATTAATAGAGAGACCAACCCAATCCATCTGTAACGCACCACAACTTACTGCCTGGGCACTTCAATCACGGTCTGGTTACCTGTAATGGGATCTGTAATGGTCACCGATACACTCTCTGTGTTACCAGTTCCCACCTCAATGGTAAAATCATCGGTCTGAAACACCCCACCATCCGCCAATCCTGTTTCCCCAAACGCCTCAGAAATGATACGCTGGGCAAGAATATTGAGGATCTGTCGATTCAATGACGCCTTAAAGTTATCCAGATCACTGGACTGGGTGTACGAAGAGGAAGAGGTGGTATTGGGATCTTTATGCGAGTTTTGCGCTGTTGCGGACTGCAAAAGATAACTCCCATTCAAACCACTGCCACCAAAAGAGGGATTCTTAAAGGTATGGGTCATCTCACTGGCCCAGGTATTTGTGACCACCAGCATCAGACTCCCAACAACCCCTTTTATCCATAATTTCATGATCCACCTCACACAAAAAATAGCGATACAACATCACCTGACTTACATCTTTCTATCCACACTCCTGCTATTGACACCATTGGCCCCATCCTATGCAGCAGCACCAGAGATCGATGGCCTGCTTCTACAGCAGACCTACACACCGTTTGGTTATGATTTCTATTTTGCCTTCACCAGGAAGTGGTCTCCCCCCAATGTTAAAGGATATAACATTCTCATTGATGAAATTCCTTTCCGTGCCCGAAGCAGTGTTATCCGCATACATATCAATAACCAGCTTGCTTTTCAGAGCATTCTATCCTGGCAACGCGGTGCGGGCGAAAAACTCATTGATCAAGCCAAGCAGGCGGTCAATAAATTTTTTCTTCTCCACTTTCAAAAGCCCAACAACTCCCCAGACATGGCAGGAGATGGCTTTTAAAGAGACCAGATAGATACAAGCATAGATACACAAGCAAAAAAAAAGCCACCCTTAAAAAGAGTGACTTTCTAATTCCATATCAGGAAAGTATTCTATAACCATACTCAATCTGCACCAGACCGAAAGCATATCTATCGCTGTGTAATATTGGCCCGCATACCGGAACCCACCTGAATGGCACGGATCGAGTTACCAGCCCCTTCCTGAATGAGCGTCATGCTATTGTTGTATCCATATTGAATGGCAATGGCACGATGATTCATCCCTGTTTGCGAAAGGTTCACAGCGTTGTTCTCACCACTCTGATAAGCCAGTGCTTTATTGTTGTTTCCTATCTGCGTGGCATCAATCTGGTTCATACTGCCAAACTGGCGTACAATCGCAATATTTCCATCAAGGTTCTGATTCAGGCTTTGAACGTCACCTTGCCAGTAGCTGCTGTGATTGCTGCCAGAGAGTTCATCCCAGGCATCAAGGTCGTCTTCGAAACCATCGGCAAAAGCGGCAGGAACAAAGCCGACAATCAACAGGAGGACGATATTTAAGCATTTTTTATACATAATCGTTGCCTAAAAACAGCGCTGTATATGCCAAAAGATAAAGAAATAAAAATTTTTAACAAACATCAAATTATACGAATATTGATACTCAAGAAAGTCAGTTTACACCAAAAAAAGAACAAGAGCAATAAATTTATTCTCTTAAAGGTCTATATTTTATTTTTATACGGCTATGGGGAGAGATCTTCCCCATAGCGTTGTCTGATACCATACACTTTTTACATCCAAAGTCAAATCGATAACTTAGTTTTACTCATCCTCAAAAATCTTTTCAATTTTTGCCACCGATTTCTGGCGTGGTGCAGCCAGTGTTTCGCGTGAAATCAGGATCTCTACACGTCGATTTTTAACACGCCCCTGAGGCGTCGTGTTGCTGGCCACACTGGAATATTCTGCCCGTCCGCGAGCTTCAAAACGTTCTGGGCTGATATCTGCGGCTGTAATCAGAAACTGTGTTACTGCCGCGGCGTGTGCAGAGGAGAGCGCCCAATTATTGGGAAAAGCGCTTTGAGGATCGGCGGGAGTGCTATCGGTATGGCCCACAACCCGGATAAGATTGCGACCTTTTTTAAGATGGTTGGCAATATCGGTCAGGCGAGGCCGGACATCGGGATGGAGATGCGCGGAGTTTTTAGAAAACATGCCATCGCTGTTTAAACGAATCAGAAAGCCTTCATCCATTTCAAGAACTTCGGCTTCGCCATTATCGATCAGTTCTCGCAAAACAAAGTGGATCTTTTCCATCAAATGGATAAGAACCAACTCCGAGTTGAAGGTTTCATTCATCATATCGTTGCCCGAAGGCTCTTGCTTCACCTGCTCTATTCGCTGAATACCAAAAGCATCCTTGAGCGATCCGGCAACCTCTTCAAACTTCACAATATCGAGTTGGGCAAAAGAGAGCAGCAACACAAAGAAGGTCAGTAGTAGCGCCATCATATCGCCAAACGTAACCATCCAACGTGGCGCCCCCTTTTTACATTCAGGACACTTCTTTGAACTCATGGTGCATCCTCTCTTCTACCTATAACGATCACAAACAAGACACAAAACCTAGAATAAACTTTAACTTAAAACAGGCTTTATACGGCATCACGCATCTTTGGAGGAAGTGCGGCTTTCAGGGCTTCCTGGAGCATGCGTGGATTCACACCCTTCTGAATACCGATCATGCCATCAATAATCACCTGACGGATCATCTGCTCCTCCCGACTATACATGGTCAGTTTACTGGTAAGAGGAATGGCGAAAAGGTTTGCAATCAAAGAGCCATAGAGCGTGGTCAGGAGCGCAACCGCCATCGCTGGTCCCACCGCCGAAGGATCATCCATTGTGGCCAACATCTGCACCAGACCGATCAATGTACCGATCATACCAAAAGCGGGCGCTGAATCACCGACACCATCCCACAGATCTATCCCTTTCTGATGCCGATCCGCCAGATACTCCAGATCCTTGGTCAATACGTCACGCAGAAAATCAGGATCTGCACCATCCACGCAGTGATTAACGGCACTCTGCAAGAAAGGATCATCCGATTTAATGCGCTCCAGAGCCAAAATACCATCTTTGCGCGCAATATTGGCCATATCGATCAACTGGCCAATCATATCTTCTGGTTTGGCCTGATTAACCACAAAAGCTTTCATCATGATGCTGATGGAACCAAAAACCTCTGACATCCGATGTCGCACAAACATCGCTGAGATTGTTCCACCAATCACAATCAACACACTGGGCGGATTAATAAACATCCCCAGATCGCCACCAAGCATGATCGCTGTCGTCACCAGCGATATACCGAGAACCAAACCTGTTACTGTTGCCAGATCCATAATTCACTCTTCCCTTCACCAATATATCCCAATCAAGGCCATATCAAGGCCACATCAAGACCATTGATTTATTCGCCCCTTTTTTGTTGCAGAGATCACGCAACTCAAAAAGATGCAAGCAAAAGACCAAAGTTAACCATCAACCATCTTTTTTATCGATTTCAGATCAGGATCAGCGATCACACCCCGCTCTGTAATCAGGGCTGTTACCAGTTCTGCCGGTGTAATATCAAACGCAGGGTGACGCACAGAAACCGCTTCAGGCGCAATGGAGATCCCTTCTAACTGGGTAACTTCTGCCGCTGAGCGCTCCTCAATGGGGATATATTTTCCACTTTCGATCTGCATATCAATGGTTGAGATGGGGCATGCCACAAAAAAAGGAATTTTATTTGCTTTAGCCACCACCGCATGGGTATAGGTGCCGATCTTATTGGCCACATCACCATTTGATGCCACACGGTCCGCTCCCACAACAATGGCATCCACCTCCCCCTGACGCATGAGATAACCCGCCATATTATCCGTAATCAAGGTGACCTCAATCTGATCCTGCAACAACTCCCAAGCGGTCAGACGCGCCCCCTGAAGATAAGGTCGGGTCTCATTGGCAATAACCTCAAGATCACGCCCCGCATCTTTGACACCCCGAATCACACCGAGTGCCGTACCATAAACCCCAGCGGTCGCCAACGCGCCTGCATTGCAGTGGGTCATGATCCGGACCGCCCTTCCAGGGGTCGCGGGAATCACACCGGCCCCATGCGCACCCATCGCCTTACAGGATTCAATATCCTCCTGAACAATCAATTCCGCCTCTTCTAACAGCCTCTGAGGCAGATCCTGATGATGATTATAGCGCTGGATCAGTTTTTTCATCCGCTCAACCCCCCAGAGCAGATTAACCGCTGTCGGACGGCTCTTGGCAATCGTCTCTAACCCCGGAGACAACGCGGTCATCCAATCCTCTTTAACCCCCTCTTTGGCCAAGCGAAAAGCCTCAACAGCGACACCAAAAGCGGCCGCACAACCAATGGCTGGTGCACCACGAATGACCATATCGGTAATCCCACCAGCCACCTCCTTAGCGCTATGAAAAAGGAGATACGCCTCCTTAAAGGGAAGCGCCCGTTGATCCAGCATCTCCACAGCACCATCACGCCACCCTACCACACGAAACGCTTTCATTTAAAACCCCATCTTTTTTCAAAAAATATGCGCATCACCAACCTAAGAGCTTTAATCGAAAGCTCCTATGTTTTTTTTATCGTATAAAGCATTTTAAGCCAGAGCAACGGCTCTTCTTAAAAATAGATTTTTACGCACGCTGTGCTGTCACCACCGCCCACATCTCTAAAAAATGGACATGAACCTTCTGAAACCCCACTCTCTCACACATCTCAGCCACTTCAACGCCTTGATCACGCAACAATCCAGATAGAATAAGATAACCGCCAGGATTCAATCGTTCAAAGAAGCCAGAACACTCCCGAGATTGCCTGAGGTATCCCTTGAGTACAGAAAAGAGAATATTGGCAACAATGGTATCAAAAGGCCCTTTTGGCGGTGTCGCCTCGCTTAAGAGTGTCACACGTCTAAGCCGCTCTGCAGAAAAATTACCGTTCAGATTCTCCTGACAGACCGTCAGAGCCACTTGATCAATTTCCGTGGCCACCACCGATTGAGCCCCCAGATGCAAGGCCGCCATCATCAACACACCTGAGCCTGTTCCCATATCGAGAAGATGCCCCAAGGATTGTTTCAATGCGCGCGACTCCAACGCCTCCAGACACCCTTTTGTGGTGGGATGATCGCCACTGCCAAATGCCATGCCTGGTGTTAAAAAGAGCGTCAATCGATCAGACTGCGACGCATATTCTCCCTTTGATCTTGGTTCAATACGCAATCTCTGACCAATATCCAAGGGCTTTAATGCCGCCAATCCTTTTATCTGCCAGTCATTTTCATCCTGACTCTGCCAATGCACACCATCAAAGAGAATCTCTCCAGCCATCGCCAATAGCTGCCAACGAATATCCAAAGCCACACGTTGTGCAACCGTGCCCGCATCGGATTCACTAAAGTAACCTGAAACCTTCGCCAACGCAAAACGATCTCCAGGCTCGATAACCGGGTTATCCGCCGCATTGGCTTTTGTGACCGCCATCGCATCACACTTTTGCATATCCTCTAAAATATGCTCCGCCCAAAATTCCGGTACGGTTAAATCGGCTTGCCAAATAATCGCCATGCGACCTCACAAACATGTAAGCCTGTCATTTAAAAAATGATCAGCCTGAAACTTGCGTTTAAAAGCTTACTTTAATTCTTCACGCCAATACTCTATAGTTTTTATACTGCTTTAGGTCTCTTAATCTCTTTTCGGAACGTTCAGAGAAAACCATGACTATTTTCTGTTGTTTTCCATTTCGCTTCTCCAGAAGATTGATCTATACAATCTTTCTCTCTGGGCTACTCGTCGGTTGCAGCCAACCCAACACACAACCCATTGATATCGGTAACAGCGAGTTACAAAAAGAGATTCAACATCAGCAAGAAGCTGCTGCGGCTTACCGTACACAACTGGAACGCCGGCTGTTTCGTGTCGCCTCACGCATCCAAAGAGCAGGTGTGCCGATCTGTCCCAAAAGCCACATCTCTAGAACCACCGGTGTACGCTGGAGCTACCAGACCGATCACAAACACACCTTACTCTCTGACTTGGAGAACAGAACCAGCGCACGCTATCAACAGAAAGAGATTATTGTCGCCACCCTTCCCAAAGATATCCCTGCATTCCGCGCAGGACTACGTCCCGGCGATGTCATCAAAGGTTTTAACAATCGCTACTTCACCAACAAAGACCATAAAAAAAATTTCCGTCTTCTGCTCGACTATCTGAATAAAAACCATAAAAAGCCCATTATTCTGCATATTCAAAGGGCCCACAAACCCCAAACCATCGCTTTTAAGCTCTATAAGGTTTGTGGTTATCCTGTTCACTTAAACCATGATGATGGTATTAATGCCTTTGCCGATGGCCATGCGGTTCATGTGACGATGGCGATGATGGAGTTTGCCCGCAAAGATGAAGAACTGGCACTGGTGGTGGGACATGAGTTCGCCCACAACGCCATGGGCCATATTGATGCCAGCCGCACCAACAGCAATATCGGCAGAGTTACCGGAACCATCCTTGATGTTGCAGTACAGATCTTTACCGGCATCCGCACCACCGGTTTAGGACAGATTGGCGCCCACTTGGGCCGCACCGCCTACTCAGTAGAATTTGAACAAGAGGCCGATTATGTAGGGCTCTACTTCACGAGGCGCGCCGGCTACAATATCCAAAATGTCTATCAGTTCTGGCGACGCTTCGCCCTACGCAACTACAAACAGATCGATAAAAGAACCACCCATCCCGCTTTTGCAGAGCGCGCCATCGCCATCAAAAAAGCCATTCAGGAGATCAAACAGAAAGAGAAAAATTATAAACCTCTGCGCCCCAATTTAAAAAAACAGAAATAAAATAAAGCGATCACATCACCTGGCGGATAATCTTAACAATTTTTTCAGCGGCATCCCCTGAGCCAAACGGATTTTTCGCCTGCGCCATTGATTGATAAGCGGCAGAATCATCTAAAAGCCGCTCGGTCTCTGACACAATCTTTGCAGCCTCCACCCCCACCAGACGCGCAACCCCCGCCGCAATCGCCTCGGGACGCTCGGTGGTCTCTCTCAGCACCAAGACCGGTTTCGCCAATGCCGGCGCCTCCTCCTGTATGCCACCAGAGTCGGTTAGAATCAGATCACTCTTCTGCATCAGATAGACAAAAGGAGCATAATCCAACGGCTCAAGAAGGGTCACCCGTTCTAAATCATGCAACCGCTCAAAAACCATCTGTCGCACCTGCGGATTGAGGTGTGTTGAGAGCAGAATATGCAGATCAGAACGCTTCGCCAACTGGGCAATGGCTGTGCAGATCTGAGCAATTCCCTCACCAAAACTCTCCCTTCGATGTGCAGTCACTAAAATAGAGCGCACACCAGATTGATCCGACGGCAACTGCGCAGCAATATTCTGACGCAAACGCTCTTGGCTGGCCAACCGCTGACAGGTCATCTGTAAGGCATCGATCACCGTATTTCCCGTTAAAAAAATCTGTCGATCCTCAATATTTTCACGACGCAGATTTTCAACCGCACCAGGCGTTGGAGCAAAATGCCACGCCGCCATGACACCTAACAGTCGCCGATTCATCTCCTCCGGCCAGGGCTGATAGAGATCGCCTGTACGAAGACCCGCCTCCACATGCCCCACAGGAATTTTTTCATAGAAGGCCGCCAACCCGGAAACAAAAGCCGTTGTGGTATCTCCCTGTACCAGAACCAAATCAGGACGCCAACGCTTCAAAAGCGGAGAGAGATGATGTAAAATACCTTCCGTCAGTTGGGACAACGACTGTTCAGGGCGCATCAGTGCAAAATCATCATCGGGCACAATATCAAAGAGCTTAAGCACCTGATCCAACATCTCCCGATGTTGGCCTGTCACACACACCCGACAAGTCATATCCCTGTATCGACGCAACACCTGAACCACAGGAATCATCTTCACCGCTTCAGGTCGCGTACCAAAAACCACTAAAACGCGCACTACCGTATACCCCGGAAATCGTTCATGGATGCTCTGACTCCTCCGCTTACACTTCTGAAAAACAGCCGCCTCTGGAAAAAAGATCACGGACAGTGGCTGCTTAATCATACCCTCTACCGTCAGCGGGAAGATCGTCCCACCTACAGCAACCAGGCCCATCACCACGCCGCCATACGCTGGCTTAACCAACTCTGCCAGAACTACGCCCCCAATTTACCTCAAGGCTACAGTCTTGAGAAGGGGTGGCTCACCGCGACGCCTTCTCACCTGGGACAGTTTCTGACCCTTCTGGTACAGTATCGCGATACCATACCTCATGCCAACGAACAACAAAGACTGCAACAAAGAATCGACAATCTTTATCAAACCCTCCTCAACCAGCAACAGCAGGATGGTTCATTTAAAAAAACAGCCCTCGATTCACCTGAACAACAGCAAAAAGAGACACTACTCGCACTACAAGGTCTTCTGCATACCCAACAAAAAAACACCCCAGAGATCGAACAGAGCAGCAAATGGCTCTTAAGCCAGTATAACGCGCAAGAAAAGACAAAACATCCCATGCTCTTAGCCTACACCTTTGCGCTACTCAGCCAGAGCCTTTCAGAGAGCCCCTATAAAAAGCAGTGCCAGAAACTGCTCGATCATGCGCTGAGCGATCCCTTTCAGAAACAGACCACCGTTCTCACCTCAGAGATCATATCCACACTCTGGTATGGCATTCAAGCCGCCGAAATAATCCAACACCAAACCAGCTTTAACCATTATCAAAAGATCGCCCGCTTTCTTGTCCAACGTTTTGAAATCAACCGCTACCTCTCCGCAAAACTCACCGCAAAAGGCAAAAACAGCGCCGCCTACAGCCATAATCCCAGCGCCATTCTTCTCGCACAACTCTGGTTCCACCTCTTTATGCACCACCAGGGCTCGATCCATTTTCTCAATGCCGCACTCAAACTGCTGGATCAAATTAAAGAGAGCCAAAATATGCAGATGGACAATCCCGCCTTAGATGGAGCCATCTCTTACAGCGACCGTCCCTTACAATCGAAAGATTTTTGTGTCAGCGATACCCGCGCCACACTTCGGTGGATCTATCTGCTCACACAACAGGCCAGTATCGCCTATCAAGACCTCACCACCGCCCCACCATTCTGGTCACCACCGGCCCACATCCCTCAAACACTGAAAAAAACCACCATTAAAACAAAACAATCTCTAAAAAAACCGCCTCTACGCATCATGCTGCTGACCCACCCCCACTCCATCAAAGCAGTCAAGATGTTAACCCAATGGCAACAGTGGAACTTCTCCCCCACCGCCATCATTCTTGAACAGCACCCCCAACCGCCCCAACATCTCCGACTCTACAATTTCTTTATGCACCATGGCCTTAAAAAGACACTCAAACGTCTTGCAGGCTTACCCCAACAATCGACAAAGCAAAAAGATACCCCCTCCTTTGAAAACATCTATCGCTACAGCGAAAAACAGACCCTCCGCCTTATTAAGACCGGCCCCCTGGATCACCCAGAGACCATTCAAAAGCTCAAAGAGGAGAAACCCGACCTTTTTATCCATGCAGGTGCAGGAATTCTGCGAAAAGCGTTACTGGAGATTCCCCGCTTAGGAACACTCAATGCCCACATGGGACTGCTCCCTCACTACCGTGGCATGAATGTCACCGAATGGGCTGCTTTTCATAACAATCCGGTGGGCTGCTCAATCCATTTTATCGATCCTGGCATTGATACTGGACGCATTATTCTGGTTAAACCAATTTCCACAGAGCAGATCACCTCCATCACCCAATTAAGAGAACAGGTCGATCAACTCCAGATGACACAATTAGGATTGGTCATACAACAAATTATCGCGACAGGAGAGATCCCCCCCACACAATCCCAAACAATTGACGAAGGCGAACAATATTTTCGCATGCATCCCCACTTAAAGGCTGCCCTCGAAAAAAGAGTGACCAATGGCATAAAGATTGATTAAAATAGAACGCTTCATAGATCCGATCCCTTTTCGCTTTTTTAAGGATTCAAGTCAATGACACCTCCAGATGGCCCAAAGGTTCAGCCTAAAAATCCACTGCTTCTTGCGACTGTTTTTGCGCTAATTATGATCGCTGTTGTGGAACTCTTCTCTTTCATGGTGGTGCAATTTTTTATCAAACCACGCTACAGCCACTTCTTTGTCGAAGACTATAAAGCCGCAATCGAAGCCGTCACCGATAAGGATATCCGAGATTTTAAAAAATCGCGTTATGATCCTGAACTGGGCTATTTTTGGCAAAAAAACAGCAAAAACACCAGTTTAAACACCATAAAAGTACCTTTTACCTACCATATTGGCGACGATACCGCACGCGTCAATCCCTACAAAAGCGACCGCCGACTGATCTCTATTTTTGGATCATCATTCACCTTCTCCTCAGAGGTTAACGATGATCAAACCTGGGCCTACTTTCTCTCACAAAAAACCGATTCTGATGTTAAAAATTTCGGTATGAGCACCTACTCGGTCTCCCAATCCTTAAAAAAGATGACCCGCGAACTTAAAGGCGGCCTCGATACACCTTTTGTTCTGCTCTCTTTTAATAATGAATCCAGCCTCTGGCAAACGCTCTCCTCCTATCAGGTATTTCACCACGCCAACGCCTACCCCTTCTCTTTTAAACCACGCCTCAAACAGAATAAAGAGGGCGGCTTTGATTGGATTGAGAACCCACTGCAAACCTTAAACTCCCGCCAGGATCTCTTAGACGCCTTTGAAAAAGCAAAAAAAACAGACGACTGGTATCATACAAAAGATCTGGAAGACAGCTTCCCCTATACCTGGAATATGGCCAAATTTATCATGATGGGTATGGGCCTGAAACCCGCACCACGCCAGGATCAGTGGAACAATCCTCCCGCCATCCTCCACTTAAAAGCGCTGATTACCCGCTTCTATCAAACCGCTGTAACCTATAAACGCACCCCTATTCTATTGGTTATCCCCTCACGCGAAAATGTCCGCGACCGCTTTAAAAAAGGAGAAAAATATCAGGCACCCCACCATACATTTATTGAAAAACTTAAAAAAACCTATCAAGACAAGATGATTGTGATCGATCTGATTCAACACCCCTTTGATGATCAGATGTTCCACTTAAAACCCTTTACAGGCCACGCTTCAGAATATGGCAACAGAATCATCGCAGAAATCATCTATCAAAAAATAAAAGCACATCTGCCCAAACATTCCCAATAAAAAGCCCCTATCTTTAAATCCACGATGAAGGGATTATCTCATGAGCCAAAACACCCCCTCCTCCCGTTGGGCCCCTCTACTCGTTCCACTGTTCACCATTCTATTCTGCTTCGCAATCTTAGAGATCGGCCTGATTATCGCCTTCCATCACAGTATGGATTTCCATATTGAAATGTGGAAGTACGCCAAAGATGGCAAGAAAAAAGCCGATAATCCGCTTTTAGGTCATGAACATGTGCCTCATTTTCAAGCATTCCTCATGGGGGCGGATGTCCATATTAACAGCAAAAAACTACGCGACCGCGAATTTGACTACCAAAAACCAGAACAGACCTTTCGCATCCTGATGCTCGGTGATTCGGTCACCTTTGGCTGGGGCGTGCGTGTCCAGGATACGGTCTCAAAGTTACTTGAACATGCACTCAATGCCAAACCAGACAGAAAACATGCGTTCGAAGTGATCAATACCGGTGTGGGCAACTATAACACCCAGATGCAAACCGACTATTTTTTCAGTGAGGGCTATAAATACCAACCCAACCTCATTCTCTTGAACTACTTTATCAACGATGCCGAACCACGCCCTCAACGCACCGAAAACTTCTGGCTCGAACACTCCTATGCGGCAGTCTATCTATTGGGTAAACTGGATTCAATCTTGCGTCAGTCCAGTGTGCGCAAACCTTGGCAAGATTATTATAGCGACCTTTATAAACCGCAAGCCTCCGGATGGAAGATTGCGAAGAAGAGCATCAAACGCCTGGCACACTACAGCCAGAAGAATCAAATTCCCTTAATCTTTATCAACTATCCCGAACTCCATGAACTTAAAAATTATCCTTTTCAAAAGGTGAATCAACAACTGCAACAACTGACAAAACAGGAAGCCATTCCCTATATTGATCTTCTGCCTTCAATCAAAGATGAAAAACCGGAATCGCTATGGGTC
>JBQGBW010000020.1:0-52092 GCA_052043475.1 Magnetococcales bacterium HHB-1 | reverse complement strand
CTACACAGACCGATGTAGCACAACAGACGCCCACACAAACCTTTTCAACCGATTCAGCACCACCTGAACAGACAATCTCACTTCAACAACCGGGCGTCATTACAAAAAATGACACCTCAACAAAAATCAAGATCCGGCGCACCTCCATGCGCCAACGGCTTGCAAATACCAATAAAAAAGCCTATAAGGCCCTCAAACAGGGTAAACTCTTTGAAGCCACCCAACTCTATAAAAAAATTCTTGATATCGATAAACGCAACTATGCTGCACGTAAAGGGCTCGCCTCCATCGCACTGAAACAGCGCAACTTTAAAGAGGCCCGCCGCCACTACCTGAAAATATTAAAATATCGCCCCAACGATACACTGGCCAAAGCAGGACTCTTAAGTCTCTCCAGTCACACCAATCCCATCCGTCGGGAGAGTAATCTTAAAACGCTCATTGCAAAAGAGCCCAACGCTTCTCACCTTCACTTTACACTGGGTACGGTTTATGTATCCCAAAGACGCTGGGGACACGCCAAAGCGTCTTTTAATACCGCCTATCGCCTCAACCCAAATAATGGCGATATTGCATTTAACCTGGCGATCAGTCTGGATCAACTCCGGGAAACCCATAAAGCGGTTCAATATTATAAACAAGCATTAAAACTGGCCCGCACAAGTCCTGTTAACTTCTCAATTAATCAAGTAGAAAAACGCCTGCGCCGTTTAGGGCATCAGCCTTAAAAAGCAATTTCATACAAAAAAAAGAGCGCCACTCCAAAAAAGAGTGCGCTCCCTTTAACTCAAGAGACAAAATGATAATTTTATAATTATTTTAAAATCAACTATTTAAGCTAGGTACGTTGCACACAGGAATATGGATACATCACTTCTGCAAGAGTAAAAACCTTGCAAAACTTAAAGATCAGCAGATCAGAGAAAAAAATTTACGCAATAGGACAGAATTCACGCTTTGAAATCGCCATCAATAACATCGATACAGGCCAAAGAAACATCGCTGAAATCGAGAGTAAAACCGCTGAGAACATCAGAAGATAGGGGCTGATATTGACCTTGGCGGCTTCATAGGAGAAAAAATCGACCAACCAATCCGCCAGTGAATAACGCGGTAACCGGTTAAAATAGGTGAGCGTCTGGATCACAACAATACCAATAAAAACATTAAACCCCATAAGAATGAATAAATTCATGGCCCCTCCTTCTCCTCACAGAAGATCGTATTTTGGTTATGAACAATGGGTGATTTGTGTCTCTGTTTTGCTGACATATAGAACCACCCCTCACACAACATGATCGAAATCACAGGGCCTAAAAGAATGGCCAAACCAACCAGAATTAACTCAAATGAAATATCCACAACAGCAATCCTCTAAAATTTAGAAAGTGGAAAAAATCCGCCTTGATAAGCGTTATGTCTTTAAAGGATGCAAAACAAGTACCAGACTGATACACATCAATAAGTTATTAATTATTATCGATAATTAAGACAAAACAGCACTTTTAAACACTAAAAATATGAATACATATTCTCCCTTATATATCCTATAGATAGAACAATTTTTGCTTCTTTTTGATTGCCAAGATCTGCTCCTGACGAATCATCTCTCCCAACAATCGGCCCTTTTTTCCTCGTGCCACAAGTTGCTGGATATCAACTTCTTGGCACATTTTTAAACAGTGACGTAAAAAGTCTGACACAATCGGCGTACGACTCTCCTTACCCAGACGCCCACGATAATCCGCTAAAACCACCATCAAAAAAGGTTCCAACACCTCAGGTCTCCGCAACGCCCCCACCCCTTGTAACAGCTTGAGTACGGTTCCTGGACGCAGATTCAACGCCTGGTGCGCCAACAGATGATAGCGTGCAGAAACAGACGCAAGAGATTGATAGCGCTTCGGAATATGAAGACGTTTACAAAAATCGACCACCATCTTCTCACCAACTTTCTCATGACCATAGTGGTGTGGAAGTCTTGAAGATGGCGTTGCCCCTTTACCCAGATCGTGCATCAACACCGCAAACCGGATCACAGGATCAGAAGAGATAATCACCGCCTGCTTTAATGCCAGAAGCGTATGCGCCCAGGCATCGCCCTCAGGATGATGGTCTATGGGTTGCGTCTGTCCTTGCAGTGCGGCCAGTTCAGGAAAGAGCACCTCAAGGGCACCACACCGTTCTAATACCTCAAAAAAAAGCCAAGGATAATCAGTTGTTAACGCCCGTTCCAACTCCAACCAGATACGCTCTTTAGAGAGCGACTGAAGCTCTCCGGAACGGGTAATTTTCTCCATCAGATCATAAGTTTCTAAAGCCACAGTAAAGCGCCATGGTGCCAACTGCGCCTGAAAACGTGCGACCCGCAATACGCGCAGAGGATCTTCCACAAAGGCGTCAGAAACATGGCGAAGCACGCGCTGCTCTAGATCCTGCAATCCCCCCAAAGGGTCAAGGATATGTCCCTCACAATCCATCGCTATCGCATTGATGGTGAGATCTCGACGCTTTAGATCCTCAATTAAAGGGATATGTTTTACCTCAACAGAGAATCCCTGATGCCCTACCGCCGTTTTTCTCTCCTGCCGTGCTAAAGCGTACTCCTCCTTTGTTTCTGGATGCAGAAAGACCGGAAACTGACGACCAACCTGCTGAAATCCACGCTTTAGCATACGTTCTTCACTTTCACCGACCACCACCCAGTCGCGATCATGCGCCGGTCGTTTTAAAAGGTGATCTCGGACAAATCCACCCACAATATAGGCCTGTAGTGGCGGCAAATCTTGCCGGATCTCTTCCCCATTAATCACAGGATGTGCCTTGGATGTCGTCACGGATCTACTCGGTCAATTTTCTCTTTACCACACGGTAACGCATCAATGCCTGCATACGCTTCTGCTCTGCAAGTTGTAACTGTCTGTTTTTTTGCATAGCGTGAAACGACGCAGCAACGGACTTGGCAAGAGGTATGGGTCCAGTAAAGAGTTGTTGATTAAGCTGATTGGAATCAAAGTGTGGCTGGGATATTTCGGGTGAATGTTCACGAACATTATGCACAATATAACGCAAAGGGTCTCTTTGTTGTGGCTTTTTGCGATCATGGAACAAACGTGTATACCATGAACCCAACCGATGATGAATCATCTTAGCCAACATATTGACAGGACGCCTATTCCAGGATGTTGAAGGCAAAAGATCAACACCTAAAGAGGAGACCAGATCACCTAAAGCATTCTGCATGGTTGCCATGGTCTGATAATAACGATAGCGCTGAATCAGTGCGGCAATGGCACTCTTGACCATATCGATATGGCTTCCTGTATGATGCTTTAACTTATGTTCGTGATTCTGTAATATGTTAACGGCAACTTCTTTAAGTTGATGCTCCTGCTGATATTGATGGCGCATATGATTATACTGCCGCATCGCCAGATAGATTTGACTGACAATCGCCATGGTCAAAGCCTGGCGTGCAGCCTTAATCGCAGAAATCTGCGCCTGATTTTGTCGTTGTTGCCAAGGAAGAGTCAAAATCTTCAACAGATAGCCGCTTAACTGCATACTCGCTGAGGCCCAGTTCTGATTAACCAGATAGAGGTTATGATCAAAATTGCCATCCAACTGAAAGCTCACACCCGGAAAAAGTTGCAGAATACGCTTCTGGGCTTCAACCCACTGTATCCGCTCCTCATAGAGTGACTCCCGAAATTCAGGACGATTATTCAGAGCAATCGCTTCCATATCCATTAGAGAGCGCTTGAGTCGCGGAAGTTCCACCGGATAAGCCTCAAGATCCTGAAGCGGCACATTATAGGTTGGGGGAAGATTTAAGAGTGTATTGAGCCTGACCATCGCATCACTCATCTCCTTATGAAGCGTCTCTAACTGCTGAATCGATTTTAGCAACGACTGACGCAGGGTTAAGATCTCTAAGGGCGGGAGATGCTGCTCCTGCTCAATGGTGCCAAGATTATCGAGCATGGATCTGGCGAGTGTAAGCGTTCTCTGAAGTTCTGGACGCAGTTTCTGGGCACTCAACGCCTGCCAGAAGACAAACCGTACCTCAGCTAAAAGATTATGAACGGCTTTACGCCGCTGCTCCATGGCAATAAAAAAACGGTCCCCATTCTGACGCGCTTGAAAATAGCTGACAGAGAAATCCAGGATACTCCAACTCAATGCTAAATCGGCATCAAAAGAGGTTTTATCCTGTGATGAAGAGGCTGTTGTTGAACGCGCACCTTTGGATGCGGCGGTATTCGAGCGGCGTCCAAAGCCTGAATTGATCGCCAGCTTTGGCCATAGATCGGTGGCTGAAAGATCCAGAATACGCTGTTGGAGGGCCACATTCATCATCTGAACACGATGATCCAGGTTATACTTTAGAACCCTTGCCATCACCTCAGAGAGTGTCAAAGCGCCGATAATCGGCTCCTGACCTTTAGAACGCTGTAACTGAGCCTGCTTTGCACTCTGATTGATCTTCTTTAAAGATAACGGTACAGGCTGAACAGAACAACCCCACTGTAACAGCAAGGCACATCCGAGGATAATATGTAGAAAATAACGTCCTACGCTCATGCAGCGGCCTCATTTAACGATCTATAGCCATCTTCCATCATGGAGAACCATTAAATAAAAAAATATTTTAATTAGAGAATAGAGCGACCTTTAAATCTAAACAGCAATATATATGCCACAACTAAAATAGAATACCATTCTAATATCATTTTCCTTGTTGCTTTATTGCCATAGAACATACCTACGGAACATACGTCAACAAAAAAACAGAGAGAGATTGACACTTTAAAAAAAGTCCCTTTTATCCCCATCATCTCCTGCTATACTTAAATCTTAAGCGTATTTTACTATGATAAATAATTGACATCAGAGGCGAATCATCTATGGATACTCCGCTCAAGATTCTCATTGTCGATGATGAACGCCATCACCGAGTAATCATGCAGAAAAGAGTGTCAGCCTATGGCCATTGTGATCTAGTCCACCATGGCGAAGCAGCGATTCATGCCTTTGAGCTTGCCCTTAAAAATCACGAACCCTATCATCTGGTGCTGTTAGATATCATGATGCCGTTCATGGATGGTCAAGAGACACTCTTAAAGATACGTCAACTCGAAGAAGAGGCCTACGGTACACCACTGGATATGCAACAGTGCGCTGTGATTATCATGGTCACCTGTCTGGATGACTCCGATAACATTACTGAAGCCTATTCCCATGGACTGTGCAATGATTATCTCTTCAAGCCGATTACAAAACAGAAACTGATTAAAAAGCTACAGGATAATCAATTAATTGATGCAACATAGCTTGGAATACAACTCAAAGATATGCTATGGCGTTTGCCTCTCCTGCTGAGGCCAATTTAATTAATTGATCGATCTCATTATATTGGCAATCTCTGATAAAATAACAACAAAATAGTGGTTGTTCTTCTCAAAAAAGAGATTATTCCCCATTCTAAATAACTACCCGAAAAACTGACCAACAGTATGCAAAAAATCACCATCGCGCACGCCAAATTGCGTTAACTAATTGAGAAACCACGTTCCATTGCTGAACTAACAAAAAAAACGCGCTTTAAAAATCAAAAATGCATTTTAACGGGCATCGCTTCTTGGTAAGGGAACGTGCTATCATCTTTATAAACCAGGTCGTTAATGCACGCACCGCTTTAAAGCCACGGAAATAAAAAGATGATCCAGATAAAATGGTTCACCCTACTGATACTATTGCTTCTCTGTCACCCGGCCTGGGGCCAATCTGTCACACAACCTCCCTCTAAAGATCAACCCACCCTAAACCAATCCACAACCAAGAACCAACCAGGCCCAAAATCGGGAGAGTGGCTAAAATTTAATATTCACTGGCTGGGTATTCCGGCGGGGGATGCCGAATTTAGTTTTCATCGTAACAAAAATCATTTTAAAATTCGGCTCAAACTGCGCACCGTGGGTATTGCACGCATGCTCCATCTGGTCGATGATACGTTGGTCTCCTCAGGAAAGATTGTCGATAACAGACTCTGGAGTCAACGTTATCTTAAACATCAGAAGGGGAAGAAAAAACGAAAAACAGAACATGTTTTTCATCGTGCGGAACAGAAAGTCACTTACACTATCTTAAGTAAACCAGACGATAAACGATACTTCGAAAAACTGCCCATCAAGATCAATGATCCCCTGGCCAGTTTTTATGCTTTCAGATACCGCCCCTATCCCTGGAATGAAGGCGATATCTTTGATCTCCCCATGATCGGCGGGCGTAAACGGCTTGATGCAAAAGTTCGGATCGGTCAACAGACACGACTCTATACCCCCTTAGGATGGTTCGATGTCATCCCCGTTTATCCCGTTTTAAAGAAATCAAAACTATTCCATAAAGATGAATCATTGACGATCTGGGTATCGATGGACCACCATCGTCTCCCTGTAAGGATCGATTCCGATGTTAAAGTCGGGTTTGTTTCTGCCGACCTTATTGAATATAAAGACGGCGCCGGTAATCATGTTAAAATATGGGATCAGGAACAGGAGTGAATAAACAACATACAGAGATCGTCGCTGTTATCCCAGCACGCATGGCCTCCAAACGGCTACCCGGAAAGCCTCTGGCAAATATCTGCGGTAAGCCCATGATTCAATATGTCTATGAACAGGCAAAGAAAGCCAATGTCGATCAGGTCTTGATTGCGACAGATCATAAGGAAATCTTCCAGGCGGTTAAACGTTTTGGTGGTCAAGTGGTGATGACTTCAGATCGCCACCGTTCAGGCACGGACCGTGTTGCAGAAGCCGCACTTAAAATGCGGGGGGATATTATTGTCAATGTCCAGGGTGATGAGCCTCTGCTTCATCCTGAAATGCTCAACCAGGTGATCAACCCGCTGCTCACCCATACCCACATACCCATGAGCACACTGGCCCATCCAACCGATAATAAAGATGAGATCTTAAATCCCAACGTGGTTAAGGTGGTGCGCCGTCAAGATGGCATGGCACTCTACTTCTCTCGTTCCCCTGTTCCCTTTATACAGAGTGATCATCACTTAACCGATAAAAAAAATACTCCTTGGTGGCGACATGTCGGTATCTATGCTTACCGCGCTGATTTTTTACAACAGTTCTCTAAACTGCCACCGACACCGCTTGAAAAACAGGAGAGATTAGAACAACTTCGCGCACTGGAGCATGGTTTCTCCATTATGGTTGCAGAGACTCAACATCGCGCCATTGGTGTCGATACTCAGGATGATCTCATGTTAGTTCAGAAGATCCTTACCAACCAGAAGCCTCAACCATCAGACCAACCATCTTAAATCAAAGATATCTAAAAAAATATCTTCTCATTGACCCTATCTGCTCTAAATAGAACCATGACCAAATATGTGTTTGTAACTGGCGGCGTTGTCTCCTCTTTGGGTAAAGGGTTGGCCGCTGCATCGCTGGCCTGTCTGATTCAGGCGCGGGGATATAAAGTCACCATCCAGAAGCTTGATCCCTATATCAATGTGGATCCGGGCACCATGAGCCCATTCCAACATGGTGAAGTTTTTGTCACCAACGATGGTGCCGAAACAGACCTCGACCTGGGACACTATGAACGCTTCCTCAATATTCCCATGGGAAGAGCCAACAATTTTACCACCGGACGTATCTATCAACGGGTTCTTAAAAAAGAGCGCCGTGGTGATTATCTTGGTTCAACCGTTCAAGTGATTCCCCACATCACCGATGAAATCAAACGGGCCATTCGCAGCGTTGCGGTCGATGAAGATATTGTGATCGTTGAAATTGGTGGTACGGTCGGTGATATTGAGTCCCTACCCTTCTTAGAAGCGATTCGTCAGATGCGCGGTGATCTTGGACGGGAGAACAGCCTCTATATTCACCTTACTCTCCTCCCCTACATCCCAACAGCGGGTGAACTGAAAACAAAACCAACCCAACACTCGGTTAAAGAACTTCTTGCCATTGGTATTCAACCCGATCTCTTAATCTGTCGCAGTGATCGCCCCATCCCTAAGGCGGAAAAAAAGAAAATCGCACTCTTCTGTAATGTGGATAAGGAGGCGGTAATCTCCTGTGAGGATCAAGATACCATCTACCGTGTCCCCTTTGCGCTCTACCGTGAGGGTCTGGCACGACAGGCACTCACCATGCTCAATCTCC
This sequence comes from Magnetococcales bacterium HHB-1, assembly GCA_052043475.1. Classification (GTDB taxonomy): domain Bacteria; phylum Pseudomonadota; class Magnetococcia; order Magnetococcales; family JBQGBW01; genus JBQGBW01. The sequence continues at coordinate 43,897 of JBQGBW010000020.1, read as the reverse complement.
CGATCCGTGAGCCCCATCTGGATGATTGGGAAGCAGTACTGGACACGGTTCTGCATCCCAAATATAAAGTCACCATCGGTCTGGTGGGTAAATATATCGAACTGAAAGAGGCTTATAAATCCCTCACCGAAGCACTTTCCCATGGCGGTATTGCCAATAACTGCCGGGTCGCCTTCCGTTGGGTAGATGCCGAAGATGTGGAGCAAGAAGGTGCTGAAGCACTCTTAAAAGGGGTGGATGGCATTCTGGTGCCTGGCGGTTTTGGTGGACGCGGCGTTGAAGGTAAAATTAAAGCCATCCGCTATGCCAGAGAACAGAAGATCGCCTTTTTTGGTATCTGCTTAGGAATGCAGATGGCGGTGGTTGAGTTTGCCCGCCATGTCATGAAACTTAAACATGCCAACTCGCTTGAATTTAACGAGCAGTGTAAAGACCCAATCATTGCGCTGATGACAGAGTGGGTTCAGGGCGATAAAGTAGAACGGCGCCACAAAGAGAGCGATATCGGTGGCACCATGCGTCTTGGTGCTTATCCCTGTGTGCTTAAGAAGAATAGCCTGGCTAGAACAATCTATGGTAAAAAAGAGATCTCCGAACGCCATCGCCACCGGTTTGAGTTTAATAATCACTACCGTGAAGCGCTCACTGAACAGGGAATGATCATTTCAGGCACCAGTCCAAATGAAGAACTGGTGGAGATTATTGAACTACCCAACCACCCCTTCTTTATCGGTTGTCAGTTCCATCCAGAATTTCGTTCACGCCCCCGCGCACCGCACCCCCTCTTTACCGCTTTCATAAAAACGGCTCTGGAGAAAAAATATGACTCAGAAAAGTAAAGCTGAGCACCAAATCCCAGAAAACCGAACCGTTGAAATTACGCAGCCAGGAAAATCAACGCTCCTTAAAATCAGTCAGAAAAAACCGTTGGTGATTCTGGCCGGACCCTGCGTGATCGAAAGTGAAAGTTTTGCCTTAAAAACCGCTGAGGCGCTCAAGACAATCAGCCAACAGGTTGATATCAAGATTATCTATAAATCCTCCTTCGATAAAGCCAATCGCTCCTCGCTCTCAGGATTTCGTGGTCCGGGTATGGATGAAGGTTTAAAAATTCTTGAGAAAGTACGTACACAGATCGGTCTACCTGTTGTCACCGATCTGCACACCGCTGAACAGGCCATACCGGTGTCTCAAGTGGCGGATCTTCTGCAAACACCCGCTTTCCTCTGCCGTCAAACCGATCTGATCCAGGCTGCCGCAAAAACAGGAAAACCGGTTAATATTAAAAAAGGGCAGTTTCTTGCGCCTGAAGGCATGAAAGGGGTTGTGCAAAAGGCCCAGGATGTTGGTAACAACAATATTTTGTTATGTGAAAGAGGCTACGCATTCGGTTATAATAACTTGGTTGTTGATATGCGTAGTCTGGTTATCATGGCAAAAACCGGCTGTCCTGTTGTCTTCGATGCCACACACTCCGTGCAGCTTCCCGGTGGTTTAGGAGAGTCATCGGGAGGAGATCGCCGTTTTGTCGCTCCCTTAGCCCGCGCCGCAGTGGCTGTGGGGGTTGGTGCCCTCTTCTTAGAGACCCATCCCGATCCAGACCAAGCCCCTTGCGATGGTCCTAATATGGTTCCTCTGGATCAACTGGCCTCTCTGCTTACCCAGCTTAAAACCTTGGATCAAGTGGCGAAAGATCATGGATAACCTAAAAGAGACCACACTTTGTGCACAACATAAAAAGGCTGGTGCCAAACTGGTCCCCTACTCCGACTGGTTAATGCCACTCCATTATGGTTCCCAACTCAAAGAGCACCAGTGGACCAGAAAGTATGGTTCACTCTTTGATGTCTCCCATATGGTTGTGATGGAGATCACAGGAGCAGAGGCAGAGGCACTGCTGCAACGGGCTTTGGCACTGGATGTCGGTACACTAAAGCCCTATATGGCCCGCTACGGTCTGCTGCTTAATGAACAGGGTGGCGTGGAAGATGATCTGATTGTCTATAAAATGCCAGAAGGGTTCCGGATTATCGTTAACTGTGGCCATGGGGACTCCGACCGTGGACAGATCTTAAAAAGCGCATCACAGATCCATCCCCCTTTCGAAGGCGAAGTTAAACTGCGCTCTGATTTGGCGATCCTTGCCATACAGGGGCCTGAAGCGATTGAAAAAGCCGCCTGTGGTCCACTTGAAAACGTAACACTTAAATCGCTAAAACCCTTCACCTTTATGATGCACCACACCTGGATGATCGCTCGCACCGGTTATACTGGAGAAGATGGTGTAGAGATTATTGCCCCAAAAGAGGAAATTATCCCCTACTGGGATACACTTCTGCAACAGGGATTAAAACCCGCAGGGCTCGGTGCACGGGATACACTACGCTTAGAAGCGGGCATGCATCTTATGGGAAAAGATATGCAGCCCAACATCTCTCCTCTGGATGCCGGTCTCGCCTGGAGTATCGCCTGGACCCCTGAAACACGCCATTTTGTAGGTCGAGAAATCTTAGAGCAACAAAAAGAACAGCGTAAGCAAGATCCCCTTAAGGCGTGGCGTCGTGTGGGTGTCGTATTGACCACACGGGGAATACCACGCGATGGGGCAAAGATTATCCATCAAGATCAAGAGATCGGTCTGGTTACCAGCGGTGGATTCTCCCCCACCATGGGTATTGGTATCGCTTTAGCCCGCATCCGGGGTGAGGCGGTTTTAAATGATCCGGTGATCGTGCAGATGGGGGGGCGAAAATTAAATGCCAAATTGGTTAAGCCCACCTTTGTACGCCATGGTCAAATCATCTGTGATCGATCATAAACTCATAACTTAACGTTTTTAAGAGAACGTCATGAAATATACCACCACCGCCCTACTGCTCATGGGCACACTGCTGCTCCCCTTCTCTTCTGTCTCTGCCGATGTTGAAAATGGTAAAGAACTCCATCAGGAGAGTTGTATCTCATGCCATGCCGCCCGTTTCTCCGGTGATCCCTTTAAAATTTATACCCGTGAGAACCGCCGAAAAAAAGATCTTCCACAACTCAAAGCGATGGTTGAATACTGTAATCAACAGATCGGTACACAGTGGTTTGATGACGACATCAACGATGTCACTGAATATCTGAATCAATCTTTTTATCACTATAAAAAGTAATCATGATCAAAAAAGAGTGAAGATCCACTTCACTCTTTTTATCAATGGATCAACGAAACCATGAACTTTATTCCCTATGGACGTCAGGAGGTCACTTCAGAAGATATTGAAGCGGTCATCCAAGTGTTGCGTTCTGACTGGTTAACCCAAGGCCCCACGGTCGAACGCTTTGAAACCGCAATCCGTAATTTTTGTGGTGCGCCTTATGCCATCGCGGTCAATAGTGGCACATCCGCACTCCACCTGGCTTGCCGCATCTTAGGTCTTAAAGAGGGTGACTGGCTCTGGACCTCACCGATTACTTTTGTCGCCAGTGCCAACTGTGGTCTCTACTGTGGTGCCAAGATCGATTTTGTCGATATCGACCCGAATACACTCAATATGAGTATCACAGCACTGGAGAATAAACTGATTCAAGCCAAGAAAGAGGGAAGATTACCAAAAATTATTATCCCTGTTCATTTTGGTGGTCAGCCCTGTGATATGGATGCGATCAACCGGCTTAAAAAAAAGTATGGTTTCTCAATTATCGAAGATGCCTGCCATGCCTTAGGTGCATCCTGGCAAAATCACCACATTGGTTGCGGTAAGACCGCAGATGCCACCGTATTTAGTTTTCATCCGGTGAAACTGGTCACCACCGGTGAGGGAGGCATTCTCACGGTAAACAGCGAAAAGCATCAAACCCACGCCTTAGAACTTCGATCCCACGGTATCACCCGCGATACCCAACGTATGGAGGAAGGGAGTGATGCCCTTTGGTACTATCAACAGGTGGATCTAGGCTATAACTATCGTATTACCGATATTCAGGCGGCCCTTGGCGTCACCCAGATGCAGCGTCTCTCGCGCTATGTTAAACGCCGCAATACCCTTGCTGACCGTTATCAAAAACACCTGCAAAATCTTCCGCTGGTTCTACCCACCGTCGATCCAAAAGCCTATTCTGCCTGGCATCTCTATCCGATTCGCTTTCGGGACCAGGATAAACCAGAGCGCCGTCGTCTGTTTGAAGCCTTAAGGGTACGCGGTATTGGTGTAAATGTGCACTACATTCCTGTGCACCTTCAACCCTACTATCGTAAAATGGGCTTTAAAGAGGGCGACTTCCCTGAAGCCGAACGTTACTATCGTCAGGCGGTTACCCTCCCCCTCTTCCACAGTATGAGCAACGCCATGCAGGATCAGGTGATTGCAGCCATCAAAGAGATCCTCTCATGAACAACCCGATTTCCATTATTCAAGCGCGTATGGATTCAACCCGCCTTCCTGGCAAAATCCTCCTCCCCTTAGGTGAGCGTACCGTTCTTGAACAGGTGATCCAGCGTGTAAATCGGGTATCCAATCTTAATAAAACCGTCATCGCAACCACCACCAAACCATCCGATGATCCTGTTGCCAGACTGGTAGAATCCTTGGATCATATCGCACTCTTTCGTGGTGATGAGCATGATGTATTGGATCGCTACTATAAAGCCGCAAAAACATTTCAAGCCGACCCTGTGATCCGTATCACCGCAGACTGTCCTTTGATGGATCATAATCTTCTAGAAGAGATGCTTACCACCTTTCTTCATGACCAACATGCTGATTACTACAGCAACACCCAAACACCCCGCACCTATCCCCGTGGCATTGATATTGAGATTTTTACCTTCAATGCTTTAGAGAAAGCCTGGAGATCTGCAACAAAATCCTTTGAGCGAGAGCATGTCACACCCTATCTCTATAATCATGCGCACCTTTTTAAGCTAGAAAAGAAAATCAGCGAAGAAGGTAACTATTCCGATCACCGCTGGACCCTGGATACAGAAGCGGATTATCAGTTTTTACAGAAGATCTTTAATCACTTTGATTCCCAGAAAGATCTCTGCTCAAGGAAGGATATCATTGATTTTCTTGAACATAATCCAGAGTTGCAAAAGATCAATGCGCATGTAAAGCAGAAATCACTAACATCTTAAAGTCGTCCTCGATTAATTCTCAATGGGTGATATATTTAAAGGCTTGAGATCGCCTTATGAAGCTTCTTTTTCTTTTTTTAGGATTCTGTTTTTTTGTTCTGGGTATTATTGGTGCTTTTCTGCCGGTCTTGCCAACCACACCCTTTATGATCCTGGCCCTGTGGTGTTTTGCCCGGAGCTCAGATCGACTTCACACTTGGTTATACAATCATAGATTGTTTGGACCAACGCTGCAAAGGTGGGACAAGTATCGCGTTATTCCACCGATTGCAAAGTTTGCTGCTGTATCGGCAATGATCATAAGTTATGTATATATTATCATCTCAAAAGAAATAGCAGGACTTACCCTTGTACTTATTGGATTATTTATGGCTTATTCATCATGGTATATCTTATCGAAGCCGAGTCATATCAATGAAGCTGAACAGGACACTGGGCTCTAATCATTTAAGCTTCTTTCTTTATGGTTGAAGCCCACAGCCACCTTATCCCATAACCTCTAAAAGAGTAATATCATCATCAAAGGAGGTGACACCACAGAACTGGGATAACGCCGCCATAATTTTATGGAGCCGCATCTCCTGGGTCATTGAGATCTCTTTTAAGAGCACCTCTAAACGCTGCTGACCAAACATCTCCTGATGAATATTCATCGCTTCAATCACCCCATCAGAGAATGCATAGAGCCGGTCTCCTGATGCAAGAACAACTTCTGAAGGTTTCTCTGTGAGTGTAGGGAGTACACCTAAAGGAGGGAATATTGATGGAAACGTCTGCAACACCTCGCCCTGACGGATCAATACACAGTGCGGACAGCCTGTATTCCAGAGATTAAGCATTCCTGTTTCTGGTGACCACTCCAGAAGTGTGGCCGCAAGATAAATATTGGCCGGGAGTTGCTTATAGAGAATGGCATTAATCTCCGATAAAATGGCCTCACCATCCGCATGGGTTTTCACCATATTATAAAAAATATAGGAGACCAAAGGACCGCCAATCGCTGCTGGAAGACCATGACCGGTGAAATCACCCATCAGTACAAGCTGCTGCCCATGATCACGCTGTGCAGAGAGCAGAATATCACCGTTGGTCTCTTCAACAGAGGTCACCAGATAGCGGATATTCTTCTCTTCAAACTGCTCCCATGAACGCATACGTACAATAATATTTTCAACCAACTCACGCTCAGCGCGGAGCATCGCATTTTGCTCCTGTAAAACCTGACTGGCCTGCTTTAATGCCAGATGCGTACTCACCCGCGCTCTTAATATAGGGGCACTGATGGGCTTGGTGACATAATCCACCGCTCCTAAGGAGAGCCCTTTTAATTCATCAGAGACTTCTGTTTTAGCGGTGACAAAAATAATGGGAATATCACGGGTCTTTGGGTCCGACTTTAAACGACGGCACACCTCATATCCATCCATCTCCGGCATCATCACATCAAGAAGAATCAGATCAGGCTGAGGCGTTGTGTTGGCAATTTTCAATGCCAAACGACCATTGATCGCCAGACGGATAGAATACTCTTTTTTAAGCATATGGCTTAATACGGTGATATTATCTGGCGTGTCATCGACAACCAGTATAATAGGCTGCGCTTTCTGGACCCTCTGTGATGAAGCCGCTTTATCCATAACTATACTTTTTTCTTCTAAAGAGTGTATCACCTGAAGACAGAACCATTCTTCTACTTAAAGACCACTATATATCACGATACTGCTCCATAACCTGCTTTAATTCAGACTCCAAAGAGAGAAACAGTGGCACCAGTTTAGGATCAAAACTTTTACCAGACTCTTTATAGATCAATGAGAGCGCATCCACCATCGGCCACGCTTTTTTATAGGGACGCTCGGAGGTGAGGGCATCAAAAACATCGGCAATAGAAACAATCCGACCCTCAATAGGGATATCCTCCCCCTCTAATCCTTTTGGATACCCCGAACCATCCCACTTTTCATGGTGGGTCAGTGAGATCACACGGGCCAGTTTTAAGAGCGATGCTTTCTGCTCACCGATAATTTTCGCACCAATGGCGGGGTGTTTACGAATTTCAGCAAACTCCCGATCCGTTAAACGGCCTGGCTTTAATAAGATATGATCCGGTATACCAATTTTACCCACATCGTGCATCATGGCGGCATGCATAAGCTGCTTACTCTCCTCTTCATCCATGCCCCACTTCTCAGCCAGCATACGACTGTAAAGACTCATGCGGATCACATGCATACCAGTCTCATTGTCACGAAATTCAGCCGCTCGCCCCAGTTGCCGAATCACCTCAACCCGCGTCTCCTCCAGTTCATCGGTCCGCTCCAACAGAGCCTGGGTACGCTCCTGCACTAAAGATTCCAGATGCCGTTTTTGATCATAGAGCGCCAGATGGGTACGAATACGTGCCAGTACTGTCGGAGGACTGATGGGTTTGGCGATATAATCCGCTGCTCCTAAAGAGAAACCAAACGTTTCATCATCGACATTGGATTTTGCGGTCACAAAAATGATCGGAATATGGGCGGTCTGTTCACGCGCTTTTAAACGTCGGCAAACCTCATAACCATCCAACTCCGGCATCATCACATCCAGTAAAATGAGATCCGGTGGATGCGCTGAGTTCGCGATCTTTAAGGCGATCTCTCCATTAGTAGCCGCCAATACCCGATAAAAAGGAGAGAGCAACTCTTTTAAGATATCAATGTTAACAGTCGTATCATCAACAATGAGAATTGAGGGTTTGTTTATCATGGCTTAACGGTCAGGTTTATGGACAACTTCTTTGCCCATGTTTCTAAAAACTGTAACGCTTCTTCAAAGTTATACGCACTGACATGATCAGTAAATATCTCTAATTCATCCTGGTACCCAGAACGGTGTAGCAGCGTCTCCATCGTGATCACCACCTGCTCCACGCTTGAATCATAGGCTTTCAAAAAACGCGCTGCCTCATTAAAGAGCGGAGCCAGTTGATCCATATCAATAGAAATTTTGCTCTCTTGCGTCAAAGATTCCGGTGTTTCTTCCAGTAGTGCTTGATCGATATGGATAAAAAGCTGCTTTAAAGTAGTATCAACCACTTTCCATGCAGACGCACAGGATGAAAACGACCCTTGTTGTGTCTCGATACACTGCTCCAATGTCTGTACCGCTTGATAGAGTGTCCGTGCACCGATTGTCCCTGACAAACCTTTTAAAGTATGCGTAAGGCGCTTTGCATGGGATTGATCATCATGATCTAAGGCGGTCTGAATCTTTTGCAATGTTTGATGCTGATGGTGCCTGAATTTTTTAAGAATATCCAGATAAACGGTTAGGTCTCCCCCAACACGTTGTAAGGCTTCTCTACTATTGAGTCCTGGAATATTGAGATCAACATCCGATACACCGGACAAAATTGCGTCCTGATTGATCGGTTCTACCTCCACAGATGAGGGGAGTTTAACCCATTTCTGAAGAATTGAAAACATGTGATCGGGCTCAATGGGTTTAGAGATATGATCATTCATACCCGCCTGCAAACATTTTTCCCGATCACCGGACATGGCATTAGCGGTCATGGCAATAATGGGTAGATCACGCAATAGAGGATCTTGACGAATCTTCCTCGTTGCGGTTAAACCATCCATCACCGGCATTTGCAGATCCATCAGGAGACCATCAAAGGCTTGATCCTCCTTTAAGATATCCAATGCTTCCCCACCATGATTGGCGATCTTCACCTTAATCTCTGCTTTTTTAAGCAGCTCTTTTGCAACCTGCTGGTTGATCTCATTATCCTCCACAACCAACAGCCGAATCCCGGCCATGGTTATAGAGTCTGGCACTGATGTTTCAAGCGGATGACCCGGTTTCTCCTGGCCATCTAGAGCTTGCATAATTGCATCAAAAAGCAGACTCTGATTGACCGGTTTAATCAGAAAACCATCCAGTAGCGCGTGCTCTTCTGATTTTTGGATCACCTCACTCGACTCATAAGCGGTCACCATAATAATTTTTGGCATTTTTGAGAGGGTATGATCCATTTTAATCTGGCGCACCACCTCAATGCCACTGAGTTCAGGCATTTGCCAGTCAATAAGAAGCAGATCAAAAGGCGCTTTTTTGATATCCTGCTCTCTGACCATCCGCAATGCACTATGTCCATCATGGGCTTCAACAACATGCACCATAAACTGTGTTAAAAAATCCACCAGAACCCGACGTGCACTCTCGTTATCATCAACCACTAAAATATGGAGACGGCTCATATCAGGAACAACCTGGAAGACTTTACGCGGCTTGGTTGCACGTCCAAAAGAGGCGGTAAATATAAATTGGCTACCCACCCCCGGCACACTCTCAACCCAGATCCGGCCATCCATCAGTTCAACCAGTTTTTTAGAGATCGCCAAACCCAATCCGGTACCGCCATAGCGACGTGTGGTTGATGCATCCGCCTGACTGAAGGTTTGAAATAGCTTACCCACCTGCTCTGGGCTCATACCAATGCCTGTATCGCGCACGGTAAAGCATAAAACAGTCTCTTTCTCACCAATCTTCTCAACCCGTGTATTAACAATCACCTCACCCTTCTCGGTAAACTTGATCGCATTATTCACCAGATTGGTTAAAATCTGTCCCAGACGCAGCGGATCACCACATAAGAATCGGGGGACATCATTTTCTGTATCTAAAACCAGTTCCAACCCTTTCTCCTGACTGCGGATCTGCACCACAGAAACCAGCTGAGCCAGCACATCTTCGAGGGAGAAATCCACCCGCTCCATATCCATTTTGCCTGCTTCAATTTTGGAGAAATCAAGGATATCATTGATGATCCTTAACAACACATTGGCTGAGTTATGGACCTTAAGCAGATAGTCCCGCTGTTTGGTAGAAAGATCGGTCTGTAGGCAGAGGTGACTTAAACCGATAATGGCATTCATGGGGGTACGAATTTCATGACTCATATTGGCAAGAAAGTCACCCTTCGCCCGACTGGCGGATTCGGCCGACTCTTTTGCCTTATGCAGCGCCTCTTCCATCTGCTTGCGTTCGGTGATATCACGAATGACCGCCTGAATAACCGACTTATTATCAATCTTCAAGGCGTTAAGCAATACTTCAGCAGGGAAGGTTGAACCATCGGCATGTTGAAAGATCCATTCATAAAACACAGTACCCAGATCAAAGGCTTTTGCACGCCACTCTCGATCCAGATGCACTGAAGGCTCATCACCAGGCTGTTTTGTAGGCGAGAAATCACTTAAAGAACGTCCCATCAGTGATGCTTTACCTTCATGGGAGAGCATCGCGATCGCTGTTACATTGCAATCAAAAATCTTACCATGCTCCAACAGAATGACCGCATCGCCTGTGGCCTCGAAGAGGGTACGAAATTTAACCTCAGAGGCTTTAACTTCCGCTTCGGTCTCCTGCTGCTGCGTAATATCTGTACCCGACCCCACCAGTTTAACCACCTCCTGATGATCATCCTGTACAGGTGTCAATGAGAAGCGGAACCATCGTGTTGAACCATCATGATGCCTCATTTTACAGATCAGATCAGAGATGGATTGGCGTTTTAAGATCGCCTGTTTCAATGCATTCAGTGCATGATGTAGACTGCTTTCATGAATCAACTCTGCCCAATGATGTCCAACAATATTCTGATACTCAAAACCAAGATGGCGCCTCAAACTGGGCGTGATAAACTGGATTACTCCTTCTCGACTCATGGTAAAGATAATATCGTGGGTATGCTCAAAGATACTGCGAAGATGTTTTTCGTTACGCTGAAGTTGTTCACTGATCTGTTTAAGCTCACTGATATCAAAATCAATACCGACAATATAGTCTGGTTCTCCTTTTTCATCATAGACCAGACTCATGCTACTTCGAAACCAGCGTATCACACCATCTTGTCTGCGCATACGGTACTCCAGTTTCTCATTCATCTCACCATCATTGAGCAGTTGCGCCATACGTTTTGTGCGTAAAGGAAGATCCGCCACCTCAATAAAGCGGTCATAATGCCTTCCCAATACCATCTGGCTATCAAAACCCAACTGTTTGGTCACCGTAGAGGAGATAAACGTCACTTCACCTTCAAGGTTTAGGGTGTAGATAATCTCATGCGCATTGGCAAGAATATTACGCCAACGCTGTTCATTGCGCGCCAGCATATCCTCGATAACCTTCTGACGGGTGATATCGGTACGGATCGAAATATATTGAAAAGGTTTACCCTGTTCATCTAAAAAAGGCACAATTGAAGCATGAACCCAATAGAATGAACCATCGCGTTTACTGTTTTTAATCTCACCATGCCACACTTTACCCTGAGAGATTTGACGCCACATTTTTTTATAGAAAGCTGGCGAGTGCGCATCTGATTTAATCAGACGATGATTCTTACCCATCAACTCTTCACGCTGGAATCCACTGATTTCACAAAACTTATCGTTCATATAGGTAATATCGCCCTGCACATTGGTGGCACTGACAATGGCGTGTTGATCCAGTGCAAAGCGTTGAAACTCCAGATGGCGCACAATCTCTTTAAGTTCCTGTTTCTGTGCTTTAAGCGTCTCCTCCTGCGCAGTTAACTGCGCGACCATCTGCTGAAAAGCACGCGCCAATACACCCACTTCATCATGAGAATGGATCGCCACAGAGATTTCTTTTTTATCTCCTCTGATATAAGATTGAATATTATCCGTGATCAAGCGGATCGGCTGAACAATCCGGCGGGAGAAGAGTCCCACCAGCACCGCACCTGAGAGAAGTAGAAGCAGTGTAAGCAGAAAACTATAAAAACGCGCCTCATTTACATGCTTTAAAATATGGTGACGATTGAGTTTAAGAATCAGACCTAAAAAACGTTCTGGCTGTTGACGATCAAAAAACATTTTACTGACAAAAAGAGGCTGCTCCTGCTCAAGATCTAAAACATGGCCTGGATTTTTATCGGTAGACGTGATTGAAGATAATGCTTTAACAAGGCGTGCAGAGAGTTTTGTGGCATTTTTTTCAAACTCAAAAGCAAAGGCCTGTTTAGGATCGGGATGAATAAGAAAAAAATGGTGCGGATTGACCAGAAAGAGGGTTTTATCATACCCATAATGCGAATGAATCTGATCCAGGAGAAAACCAATATCCATATTGAGCACAATCAGTGCAACAACCTTTTCCTCTATAAAAACCGGCGTACTCATACGCAGTGTACGCACGTGTGGTTTCGAGATCACATCCTGTTCACGATTCAAACTAATTGGTGAGAGATAGACATCCCCCTCAGCTAAGGTTATTCCTTTTTTAAAATAGTCATGCACAGATTGATTTTGCAGTGCTTTTTGCTCAACAACAACAATACGATGATCACGCCGTTCTACACGCACCAACTCCTGACCTGCTTCATTCAACAAACGTACCTGAAAATAACTCTCATAATGTTCTAAAAGTTGTCTGAAGTTACTTTCCAGTAACTGACGCCAGAATTGTTGATCCCTTTCTTGATTCTTCCTGGAATGCTGAATCTCTTGAGGCAAAGAATAACGATTCAAAAATGTTTTTACTACGATGAGGCGGGATAGATAGCGTACTTCGGCACGGGAGTGTTCAATATGATTCGCCACATGATCACGATAGTGCATGGTATCGTGAATCAACTCGGCCATGGCCGCCTGAACCAGGTGGGATTCACTCTGTTGATGAACCACCAATCCAACGATGGATGCAATCAAGATATTGAGAAGCGAGAAGAGCAGAATAATTTTCAGATTCAAGCTGCTCAGCAGACGATCATGAAGGCGTCGAAAAATAGGAGCCATAGCGCCTCACCTTACTGAAACTTGTCATATCAAAAATTATGATTTTAAACAAGTTATCCTTTTTTCGCAAGGCATGTCTATGGGGCAATTATTTATATTTATCTATATCATTACAAGAGATCAAGTGGCCAAAACAGTGAATCGACCTTAAATACCAATGAAGATAAAAAGATTCAAACAGGGCATTCGATCTGTAGGAAAAAATTAAAGACATCGGTCTCCTCTTTGTGCATCCGTCTTCTCAACACATCACACATCTCATGAAATTTCTTCTCGATCTGTGGATTCCCTTCAATCGCGCCCAAACGCTCCTGCTTATGGAAAAAATCAAAGAATGCACCGATCTGCATAGAGAGTCTTCCTAAGTGCATCGCACAGCGCTTTGCCGCTTCCCGATAGCGTGGATTATTTTCTGCGTGTTCCATCAGTGAGGGATAGATTAGATTCTCTTCTGATTCAAGATGTTTCACAATTACTGATTCCAATCGATAAATCTTGTTGATTGCACCATTCGATCCAACACCACATTCTACAATCTCATCCATGATATCAATGATCAAATTATGCTCTTCACACAATTCATCTACGATGATTGATCTCATGTTCTCTTTTTTGAATACGGCCAACTCTCTAAGCATAACGATAATACCCTCTTTTAAGATTTTCTATTCTAAAAAGAAGAACGGATTACAAAAAAATAAGCGTCGAACATCAAAAAGCAAGCATCTATCTTGTGCTTATGGTCAATGCGCTTCAAACGACGTGCTACAAAGATACACCAAAAATGATATTCAGCAAGCCATAATATTCAGAATCTCTAATATTCACGCTGTGAATGCCGCATACACCACAAAAAGAGATCAAGCCTTAGAGATTATAATCTGTTGTTATAAATAACATAAACTTAAACAAAAGAACGCATAACAGGACCATACAGACTCAACCATTTTCTTATAAAAAGAGATACTGAACTGCATAAATAGACAAGCAATAACGAAACATCCTATTGAAAAGCAGATCATAATGTAAAAGAATTGTATAAGTGTTAAAGAATTGTATAAAGCACATCCTATCTATTTATCACGAGATAGGATGAGTATATCATAAGATAAATGATAGTATATCAAACACGATTGTGTTCATCCGTCTCCTGCACAAATCGGGTTCATTTTAACGTGGGCATGTAATCTGGAAAAAATTTCCCTCAGCCTCAATTATCACGATGATAAAAAAAGAAAATTATGTTACGATGCGCCCTTTCAAATGATATAGCAAAGATATCAGAGCGCTTAAACAAAAAGATCCTCTTCGGTCTCATACCCCTTAAGGAATCTCGATCATGTCTCCCGCTGAAAAAGCCTATGTTCTTGTTATTGATGATGACTGGCTACCCCGTACCATGCTCACCGATCTGCTTACAGCCGCTGGATATCGCGTGGAAACCGCCGAAGATGGCCAGGAAGGATGGGAGAAGTTCTCCAGTGCACCAGAACAGTTCGCACTGATTATCACCGATGTGCATATGCCCCACATGACCGGTTTGGAGCTGGTTCAAAAAATCCGTCAGGCTAAATTTCAGAATCCCATTATCATCTTCACCTCCAGTAACGAAATCTCTCTGGCGATCAACGCAATTAATCAAGGCGCCAACGACTACCTTCTTAAAGATGAAAACATCACCGATACCCTCTCTTTAAGTGTGGGTAAAGTGATGAAGATGGCCCAGATCACCGCCAAAAATCGCCAACTGATGAAAGATCTTGGCGAAAAGAATGACACCTTGAAAACCACCCTGCAAGAGTTGCAGGAGAGCCAGAAAAAACTGGTGCAGTCTGAAAAAATGGCCTCTCTAGGACGGCTGGTGGCAGGTATCGCCCATGAGATCAACACCCCCATCGGCATTGGCATCACGGCGGTCAGCCATCTTAAAACGATGGCCGAAGATGTGGTCGATGCCTATAAAATGAAACGGATGAAACGTTCCAGCTTGGAGACCTTCCTCCATAAGAGCGTTGAAAACAGTAAACTGATTCTCACCAACTTAGAACGTACCGCCGAACTGGTTAAAAGCTTTAAAATGGTCTCCGCCGATCAAATGAGCCTGGAGCATCGCCAATTTGAGCTAAAAGAGTATCTCACCGATGTTTTTGTCAGCCTTAAACCACGACTCAAAACAACCCCCCATCAATTTAAAATGGAGTGCCCCGAAGGGATTGTGATGACCAGTTATCCCGGCCCTCTAGCCCAGGTGGTCACCAATATGGTGATCAATGCACTCAACCATGCCTTCCCAGATAAAGAACAGAAAGGGCTCTTTGAGATTGTTGTGCAACAACCCTCCCCAGACCAGGTTGCCATTCACTTTAAAGATAATGGTCGTGGCATTCCTAAAAAAAATATCGAGAAAATTTTTGATCCCTTTTTTACCACCAACCGTGCCCAAGGAAATACCGGTTTAGGGTTAAACATTGTCTTTAATACTGTCAATCAAACCTTAGGTGGCGAGATCTCCTGCATCAGTGAAGAGGATAAAGGAACAGAATTTATTGTGCAACTCCCTGTTAATCTCTAATAAAATCAGTCAAATACTGGATTTTCTGCAATTTAAGCTAAAAAAGACCAAAGTTAGCCTATACATTGTACGATAAAAGAGATATTGCTATACTCACAATACAAAAAAGAGCCCGCCACCAAAAACGATTGGCTTCGCTTAAAACAGATATCACATCCACCCCTCTTAAACGAGAATCTTATAAAGGAGATATCCACCATGGACATCTTTGCAGATGATGAAGAGGAGTTGCTCCCTTTTGATTCCGGTGAAGGTGATGATGTCTTCTTTGCCCCCGAAGAGGACGATTCAGAGAATAAATCACCTGATCCAAACGCTTTACAACCCTGGAAAGTGCTCATTGTCGATGATGAAGAGGCCATCCACTCGGTCACTCAAGTCGCCTTAGGCGATACCTCCTTCGATGGCCGCCCCCTCGAATTTTTAAGTGCCTACTCCGCTACAGAGGCCAAAGAGATCATTAAACAGAATTCAGATATTGAACTGATTCTACTCGATGTGGTGATGGAAGATGATGATGCCGGCCTTCAGGTTGTCCAATATATCCGTGACTATCTAAAGAACAGTATGGTGCGTATTGTTCTGCGTACAGGCCAACCCGGTATGGCCCCAGAAAAAGATGTCATCGTCAAATATGGCATCAACGACTATAAATCTAAAAACGAACTCACCTTTGATCGCCTCTTCACCACTGTACTGGCCTCACTACGCTCCTATCAGGATCTGAAACGTCTCGAACAGCTCAATAGACAACTGAAAGAGGAGATCCAACAGAGAAAGTATGCCTATGGCATCATCAATAAGAAAAATCGGGTCTTCGAACGCTTTGTACCGCAGAATTTTCTCTCCTTCTTAGGCAAAGATGATCTCGAAGATATCAATATCGGTGATGCACAACATCTTGAAGTATCCATTCTCTTCTCCGATATCCGCGATTTTACCTCCCTCTCTGAAAACATGACCTACGAAGAGAGTTTCCGTTTTCTCAATAACTATCTCACCTTCGTAGGACCAATGGTACTTAAGCATGGTGGATTTATCGATAAATATATCGGTGACTCCATTATGGCACTCTTCTCCGAAGAGAACTCGGTTATGGCCAATCAGGCAGTTGATGCCGCCATCGAGATGCAGTATATGCTCAACATCTATAATGGCTATCGTAAAAAGTCGGGCTACCTGCCAATCCATACCGGTATCGGTATTCATACCGGTGCGGTCTCCTTAGGCACAGTGGGTTTTCGTGACCGCATGGATACCACCGTGGTTGGCGATGCTGTCAATCTGGCCTCCCGCGTTGAGGGGCTCACCAAAACCTATGGACTCTCCTTAGGCATCACCCAGGCCACCTACAAAAATCTTGATATGCGCGCCGCCCATAAATACCATATCCGTGAAGTCGATACGGTCAGCGTTAAAGGTAAAACAGAGTCCACCCTCATCTATGAGGTGCTTGAACCGGGCATCAATCGAGACCAGGAAAAAAAGATTGAAAACCTAAAAGACTATACCAACGCGCTCGACTGCTATAAAGAACAGCAATGGGATGACGCCATGCAACAGTTTGAGCAACTTTCCGATAAGATGGATAAAAAAGATAAGCTGGTTGAGATCTACCTTCAACGTTGCTACCAATATAAAGAGGCACCACCGCCAGAAAACTGGAATCAGGTCACCGCCCTTCAGAAAAAATAAGCTTAAGAAAGGTAAAGCATGACAACAGATAAAGAGCTCAATACACTGCTCGAAGAGACCAACTTAGTCGCCACAGAGGAGGCGTATGAACAGGAAACCCATGAATCACTGATGATCACCTCACTCACTGGACACTACTTTGCCATCCCCTGTCACGATGTTCGTGAAATTCTCCCGGTCAGCGAAATTATCTCTGTACCAGGTAGCTCTCAAGATTTTTTAGGGGTAATTGATGTACGCGGTGAGATTGAATCGGTGATCAATCTGCATAAAGTGTTGGGTATCCAGAGCACCTCTAATCCCCCTGAGCAACGCATCCTTTTAGGTGAGTATGGTGAGATCCGCTCCGGTATTCTGGTCGATTCCGTTGAAGATATCATCCAGGTTGACCAGTCCACCATCGAAGAAGCGATGATCACCATGAACCAGATCGTCAGCGAAGTCGCCACCGGACAGATCGCCTACCATAATGCTTACGCCATTATTCTCTCCTTAGAAAGGATCTTCTTAAAGCTGGATGCACGCAACCAGGGCCGAAGTGCGGTGTAAAATATGCTTCCTAAACTTGATCGATTATAAGCAAAATGCTAAAAACAAGCGAATCTATGGTCCAAAGGAGTGGGTATGCGTACCATCAGACTGCTTTTAACCCATGTGGCCCACCTTATCATCGCTGTTCCCACCGAACAGATCTCTCGGGTCATCCATCCAAAAGAGCTCGAAAAGGAGAACGAACATACCCTGTTTCACTTTACCGATCGCATCCCCTGCCAAATCCTCTCGGGAACCTCCTCAACCCCCACCGCCTTGATCTCTTCAGAATCCCACCATAAAGAGGCGATTATCGTTGACCGTATTGAGGGGATTATTGCACTCTCTGAAGAGAAGATCCAACCTCTGCCACGCATCTTTAAAGGATTACTGGCCTGGGAAATTTTCTGGGGTACAACCCTCTATCAGAAAAAGATCACCTTTCTCCTGGATCTTCATGCCATATTGAATCACAATACAAACGCGCGTCCTATATCGGACTGAACAAAACAATTAAATAGATACAATATTGTTTATTCAGTAACTAACTCAATAGACAAGACCATACGCTTCGATAAGAAGAACGAAAAAAACAGGTTAAGATGATGATGAATAAACCAAAATTTTTAAAAGATAAAATCTGGCTTGGTTTTGGTGGCAAGCTGCTTTTTCTGCTCTCCATACCCCTGATTGGTTTAATCGCCTATGGTATTCAAGCAATCATCGCACAAAAGCAACTCTATACAGAGAGCCAATACTTAGTTGAGCGCATCGACCAGATGACCGAAATTTCCAAAATGCTGCATACACTCCAGATGGAACGCAGCCTCAACTATGGTTTTGCCTCACAACAGGCGGATAAGGCAATTGTAGAGCGTACAACCCAGCGCCAGGAGAGCAACCGCATCCGCGATAGCCTAAAAACACGCCTCAATGATCAGAACGACGAAACCGCCAAAAAGATTGTCACCCAACTGGATCGTTTAGATGATCTGCGCTGGGCGATAGATAATGGTAAGATCACCGCCGACCTTTTTCTACAAAAAATGGGCGACATGGTTCAGGTACTGCTTTCCTGGAATCACAATCAACTCAATACGACACAACACCACAGCCTTGCCAATCAAACAACAGCCCTACAGTTTTTAGCCCGCACCAAAGAACTCGCGGCCCAAGAGCAGGCGCTGCTGACACGCCACTTCTCAGACGAATCGCAACAAAATGCCACCTCGCACCATCTGCAAAATGGTATGGCAGAACAGAAAGCCATGCTTGATATGTTCTTCTCCCTACTCCCGCAGCATCAGGCATCTCAAGCAAAAACCCAGCTCTCTGGTATGTTTATGAGTGAGATTGAAAAGATGCGCTTAATGGCACAACAGCAGGAGAATGAAAAAGAAGTGGATGCCAGAGCATGGTATAAAACAGCGGATCACCGTTTTCAGATTATACGCCAACTTGAAATTGAACAACTCAACCAATTAAAACAGAAGAGCCAGTCGATCGCCACCTCCGCCTACTATGAGATCTGGTTCCATGCCGCCATCACCCTGCTCTTTATTCTAGGCGTGCTGATACCCGGCCAACGGGTGATCCGTAACGGCTACCGCCAGTTGGGTGGTGAACCTGAATATGTGATGAAAACCGCCGAACGGGTTGCTGGAGGACACTTTGAACTGGGTGAGAAGAACAGCCAGGATACCGGTGTGCTTGCTGCACTCAAGCTGCTCTCTTCTAATCTGTTTGAAAAACTGGGGGGGCGGCCCGATGAAGTGACCGAGATGGTTAACCGTATGGCGGGCGGAAATCTTTCACTCTCCTCACTATCCACTGATAAAAAAGAGCGTAAAGGGGTTTTTGGTGCATTACACTCCATGGTGGATAATCTACGGGACTCTGTGGGCTCTGTAATCAATATCAGTAAACAGGTGGTCAGTGAGAGTAATAAGCTGAAAAATAACTCTAAAATGGTCTCTGAGGGTGCCACCCAACAGGCGGCATCAATCACGGAAACCGCCGCCTCCATGGAGGAGATGACGGTCAATATTCAGAAAACCACCGAAAACGCTCAGACCACCGAACGCATTGCCCGCCAGGCCGCCAGTGAGGCCGTTGTGAGCGGTAAGGCAGTCTCTGAAACGGTGGATGTGATGAAACAGATCGCAGAGGAGATCTCGATCATTGAAGAGATCGCCAATCAGACCAGTCTACTCTCACTCAACGCCTCCTTAGAAGCGACCCGTGCCGGTGAATATGGTAAAGGCTTTGCTGTGGTGGCCGCCGAAGTCCGTAAACTGGCCGAACGCAGCCAACTGGCGGCCAGTAAAATTACCACCCTCTCCTCCTCCAGCGTTGAGGTGGCGGTAAAAGCCGGAGATAGCTTAAAACGCCTGGTGCCGGATATCCAAGAGACCGCTGAACTGGTTAAAATGATCTCTATGGCCTCCCGCGAACAGAGTCAAGGACTAGAGCAGATCAATCTGGCCGTACAGCAACTCGATCAGGTGATCCGTAAAAATGTTAATGCAGCACGCTCCATGAACGAAGCCGCCGATACCCTCTCCAACCACTCCCAGCATCTCCAGAGTTCGGTCTCCTTCTTTACCTTAGATGGTAGCGGTGCCGGTAGAGATGGTGGACTCTTTATGCCCTGGTCTAAACAGCTCAGTTTAGGCATTAAAGAGATGGATCAGCAACATCAACGTATCGTTGATCTCATTAATGAGATGTATCAATATATCCAGCGCGGTGACGAGAAAGAGGGCATCAAAAAAGTGGTTCCTGAACTGATCGGTTACACCAAAAGCCACTTTAAAGCCGAAGAGGAGTTGATTGATGCCCACAACTATCCCGATGCAGAGAACCATAAAAAATTACATGTCAAAATGCTCGAACGCATTCAGAGCTATGCAGACCGTATGGAAGATGGTGATATCTCCGCTGCCCACTCCTTTATGGGTTTCTTGAAAAACTGGCTCACCTCCCACATTATGCAGACCGACCAAAAATATGGTCGTTATCTCAAACAAAAAGGCGTATCCTAAAATCATACCTCAATAAATTAAAGGATATTTATCTCAAAAAAGGGTACAATCCATGATTCGGATTCTGCTGGTCGATGATGCCCCTTTTGTTCGTATGATGGTCAGTGATCTGCTCTCAGAAGATCCACAGTTTAAGGTCATTGCTGAGGCGGAAGATGGGGAGACCGCCATTCGCTACGTTCCTAAATACAACCCTGACCTCCTGATTATCGATGTGCAGATGCCAGGTATTGGTGGTCTGAAAGCCATCGAAACCATCATGAGCAACACCCCGGTACCAATTTTAGTACTGACCGGTCAGGCCGACCAACACACCGCCTTTGAGGCCCTCTCCCGCGGCGCCTTAGAGGTGGTGGATAAAGCAGATTTTGGTGATGAATTCAAACATGCCCGCTTTCTGGCCAAGGTGGAACTCCTCTCCAGAGTGCCGGTGGAACCCCTAAGAAGAAAACAGACCCATACCAAAAGACTCTTCTCAGAACAGTACATCACAACAACAGCAAACGCAGCCACATCACAATCGAATCAAAAGTTTCATGTGATCGCCATCGCCTCCTCAACCGGTGGTCCCAAAGCACTGGAAACGGTATTGGCGCATCTGGATAGCAATATTCTCGCTGCGATTGTGATCGCACAACATATTAATGCAGACTTTCAATCGGGACTGGTTGAGTGGTTAGAACGCACCACCCCATTGAACGTCTATCTGGCGCAACATGGCCAGCCAATTCATCCAGGAGGGATATGGCTTGCTCCTTCCCAAGGTAATATGCACATCACCCGATCTGGATGTTGTCATCTTTCTGAGAAACGGTCCACCGATACCTTTCTACCCTGCTGTGATTTTCTGCTCTCCTCCGTCGCAAAACAGTATGGATCTTCTGCCATTGGTGTTCAACTCACCGGTATGGGGCGTGACGGGGCCGAAGGGATAAAAGCCATTAAACAGGCTGGAGGTGTAACCATTGCTCAAGATCCCTTCTCTGCAGTAATCTCCAGCATGCCTGCCGCCGCCATTGATAGCGGCTATATCGATTATGTTGAGACACTCGAAGAAATTGGCAAGCACCTTAATCAATTAACTTAAAGATCACCATAGTGATCCGATTTTTAATCACTCCTAAAGGTAAAGCATGACGTTATCCTCTGCCGATATTGAACGCTTTGAGCGCTACTTTCAACAGCAGTTTGGTTTGATCTTTGCGGGAAGCCGTCATGCACTGATGCTCCAATCCCTCACCGAACGGTTAAATCACTGGCCCGATTATAGCGCCGATGATTATCTCCACCTATTACAGCACGATGAAGAAGAACGCGCCACACTGATCAGTGGCCTGGTGATCAATGAATCGTTCTTTTTCCGTGAAATTCCCTACTTAGATATGCTCATGCAGGCGATCATCCCTGAACGCCAACATGAAAATGATCTACGCATTCTTTCAGCCGGTTGCTCCACCGGTGATGAGATCTATACCCTCTCGATTCTGCTCCAAGAAAATTATGAACCCGAACTGATTAACCGGATCACACTCTATGGTGTCGATATTGACAGGCAGGCGCTGGCTGTGGCGAGAAAAGGGATCTACACAACCCATGCATTTCGTAACCTGCCGCAAAATATCCAGGAAAAATATTTTCATCCTCAAGAAGACAACCGGTTTGCAATTAAAGATTCGATTAAAAAAAATATCCATTTTCAAAGACTTAACCTTGCCAGTTATCACTATCCTGAATTTGTCAAGAATCTGGATGTAATCTTCTATCGCAATGTATCCATCTACTTTGACAGTGAAACCCAGGCCCGTATCTTTCATAAGTTGAGCCGCGCCCTAAAACCCGGTGGTGTTTTAATTATGGGCGCCTCCGAGATCTTCTCTCATAGCGCCTTTTTAAATCAACAGACACTGCTCCATAAAGAGGAGTGGAATAACCACGTTTTTTTTCGCCGTATCGCCTCAGATGATGGATCTTATCAACCCACCCACACAATCAGAAACAAACCACACCACACAACCATATCACAGCCGATTCAATCACAATCCCAAACCACACAAAAGCAGCCACATCAACAGAATAGATTAGATGTGAACCATCGGGCCGAAACCAGCTTAGAACAAGCGAAAGCGTGGATTGAGCGCCGCCGACTGCTCGAAGCCATTGATGAGTTGGAACACATCGATCAGGTGGCCCGGCGATACTTAGAGGCGATGGCACTGCGTGCAGCACTGCTATTCCATCTCAATAAAACAGCGCAGACAATACGCCTCTGTCAAACCATCCTTGAATATGATCCACTGCATCAGGAGAGTCATGCGTTGCTCGCACTGGCGGCATGGCAGAACAGCGATTTAGATACCATGATGCGCCATTTTTTACGTGTTGTACGCATCAATGAGAGCCACTGGTTGGGCCACTACTATCTGGCAAAAGGGTATATGCAGCGCAAGGAGACCTCCTTAGCCCGCCATGAGTTTGAAAAAACCCTCGCCTGTCTTCAAGAGCAGGGCATTCATCACCATGGTATCAGCTTTTTTCCACTCTCCTTTTCAGAAGCACAACTCACACGTATGTGTCAAAAACAGATCGCCCGTCTTACCTGACGGATAAAACCGACCTGCTTTATTGACCAACCCGATTGACCAACAACCCACAAAGAGAAAAATCATGGCACTGGATTGGGGAAAACTATTCAATCGATTTGTCGTTGACGCCAAAGAGCATATTCAATCGATCAATAAAGAGCTTCTGGCCCTGGAGCACGACCCCAAAAACCAGACCGCACTGGGTTCTATTTTTCGTTCGGCGCACACCATTAAAGGTTCTGCGCGAATGATCAAAATGGTTAACCTCTCCCAACTGGCCCACGCCATGGAGAGTGTTTTTGGTGCCATGCGTGATGAGAAAATTACACTTGATGAAGAGGTCTCCGATCTGCTCTTTACGGCACTCGATCAACTGGAAGATCGTCTGAATGCCGCTTCAGAGAAGGGTGAAGGCATGGAGCCTGATCAAGCGCTGCTTGATCAACTGGAACAGGCCGCTCTTGGTCAATCCATTGAAACGAAAGCGGCACCATCCCCATCACAAACAACAGAAGCCTCTTCCCCAGAACCAGAAGCCCCCCCTGCCCTACCCAAAAAACCAGGTGTTGACTGGGATAAGTTGATCAATCGCTTCACCAAAGAAGCCGTTGATCAAATGGCGCAAGTTAAAAATGATCTCTCTCAGTTTAACGAGACACCAGAGAAAAAAGAGCTACTCACCACAATG
The DNA here is from genome assembly GCA_052043475.1 of Magnetococcales bacterium HHB-1. Classification (GTDB taxonomy): domain Bacteria; phylum Pseudomonadota; class Magnetococcia; order Magnetococcales; family JBQGBW01; genus JBQGBW01. Next base: position 19,855 of record JBQGBW010000020.1, on the reverse strand, counting down.
ATCCGTGTAACCAATAAAATTAAAGGGTCTGCACGGATGGTGAAGCTTGTTCCATTGGCGCTACTGGTTCAAGGAATTGAAAATATCTTTGATGATCTCAGAGAGGAGCACTTTACCTTCTCAGAGTCGCTTTTTATCCTGCTCAATAGAGCCATCACCCGTATCCAAGAGATTCTTAAGCACCCCCAGCCCGGTCAGGATGCCGAAGAGATTGATGAAACCCTGATTCAGTTGCTACAACAGGCTGGAGAAGGTAAACTGGTGGATGGAGCCCAGATCCCAACGCAAGGAACAACAGAGAAACCACCCCCTTTAGCACCACAGGATCGTATCGCTACTCCTGTCATAGAGAAACCCCAACCCCCCGCTAAAAACCCCACTGAACAGACAAAAAAGGTGGCAGAAACACCATCTGGGATCGCGCGTCCAGTGGCCACAATTAAACGCCCCCAACCTAAAAAAGCACCACCACAACCAAAGCCAGAGAAGCGTAAACCAAAACGCATTGCAACCGCTAAGGATATGCCAGGAAAAAAGGGGAAAAGTGGTGGCAAATCGGGTGAGATTATCCGCATGGATGCGGCAAATCTGGATGATTTGATTCGCATCAGTGGCCGCATGGTGATGTTTCGCAGTCGGATGAAACAGCGTCTAACCGAATTGAGTGAAACCGCCCTGTTTCTACGTAACCATATTCAACTGCCCACAAATAACCGCCATCTTTCCCTTGATCCCGATCGATCAATCATCGAAGCGGAGCACGACGATTATCAGGAGTCACTACAGCAACTCAATGAGCGGATTGATCGTATGGTATCCAGTGCCAAAGAGGATCTGGATATGTTGGACCTGGTCTTTATGGAACTACAGGATAAAGCCTTAAAGCTCCGTATGCTTCCCCTCTCCTCCCTCTTTGATAGCTTCCCCCGCTTAATCCGTGATGCCTCCAAAGCGTTGGGTAAAAAGGTCCGTTTAGATATCCTTGGCCGTGAAACCGAACTGGATCGTAATATCATTGAAAAACTGAACGATCCTCTGATTCATATGATCCGCAATGCCGTTGATCACGGTATCGAAAAAACGGAAGAGCGCGTTCAAGTGAATAAACCACCGGTGGGTAAGATTAAGCTCTCCGCCTGGCCAGAAGGCAATAGTGTCTGGATTAAACTGGAAGATGATGGCCGGGGTATTCCGATAGAACGTCTTAAAGAGAAAGCACTGGCCAAGCAGGTCATCAGTAGTGATGAGTTAAAAAGAAAATCAGATGCCGAGTTGGTTAATCTTATTTTTCATCCCGGTATGAGCACCAGTGCCATCATCACCGACTTCTCTGGTCGTGGTGTGGGTATGGATGTGGTGCATAAAAATATTGTCGAAGAACTCAGTGGTTCGATTGAGGTATTCTCCAAAGAGGGCCAAGGCTCGACCTTTCTCATGCGTCTACCACTGACCATGGCCACCATCCGTGTCCTGCTTTTTCAGACCAGTACGCGCAACTTTGCCATGGCGAGCCAAGCCATTCGGGAGGTGCACCGTCTTGCCGCAAGTGAGGTGATTGAAGTGGTTGGACGTCCGGCCATCCGGTTGCGAGAGAAGGTGGTGCCAATTATCTTTCTTGATGAGACCCTTGGATTGGAGCCAAGCCATCGGACCGGCAACCTCACCATTTTAATCATCTCCAGTGGTCTGGAAAAATTAGGCATTGTTGTGGATACCATTGTGGATGAAGAGGTGATGGTTCTCAAACCTTTCCCCTACTTTTTCCGTAACAGCAACTATTTCTCAGGGGTATTGATCTCCGGTAAAAATGAGATCGTTCTGGTTTTAGAAGCCTCTATGCTGTTACAGATGGCTAAGAAACATCAGATGAAAAAGAAAATCAGCAAACAAGAAGCCGCTGCTGAGAAGAAAAAAGCGCAGGAGATCTCTCTTTTAGTGGTGGATGATTCACTCAATACCCGCGAGTTGGAGAAGGATATTCTTGAGGCGCATGATTTTGATGTGGATATCGCCGTGGATGGTGAGGATGCCTGGGAGAAAGTTTTTAAGAAGCAGTACAGTCTGATTGTCACAGATGTGGAGATGCCCAACATGAATGGTTTTGCGTTGACTGAGAAGTTACGTCAAACCAATGAATATCGTGATACACCCATTATCATTGTCACCTCCTTGGATAAAGAGGAGGATAAACAGCGCGGTATTGAAGTGGGTGCGAATGCTTATATTGTTAAATCAGCCTTTGATGAGTTTAATCTTGTTGATACCGTACAGAGTCTTCTTGATTGATATCAGATATCAACGAGACAGGCTTACGAATCGCTTTTTCAGTTGAGAATATAATCTGTATCAATAAAGATAAGGGTGCAAATTTATCGCACCCTTAGCAAAAAACGAACGTTTTTTTAATCGACTCTATTTTTTATCTTCTCGACCGTAACGGTCTTCATAGCGCACAATATCATCCTCTTCTAAGTAGCCACCGGTCTGTACCTCAATGACCTCTAATGGAATCTGTCCTGGATTCTCTAAGCGATGCTTGACACCTAAAGGGATGTAGGTTGACTGATCTTCAGAGAGGAGAAAGGTTTTATCGCCCTTGGTTACTTTAGCGGTGCCCCGAACAACCACCCAGTGTTCTGCACGATGGTGGTGGTGTTGCAAGGAGAGCACGGCACCGGGTGCAACAGTAATCCGTTTTACTTTAAAGCGTTCTGCCTGATCAATATTCTCAAAAGCGCCCCAAGGACGCAATACCCGGGGATGGTGAACCAGAAAATCTTCACGATCCTGCGCTTTAAGACGTTTGGTCAAAGCAGAGATGCTTTGCGCATGAGATTTTGGCGCTACCAATACAGCATCCGCTGTCTCCACCACAATCATCTCACTTAAGCCGACCGTGGATAACATGCGACTCTCCGCTCTTAAGTAGCAGTTGGCCGTCTCTTGAGTTTCTACATCACCATAACAGACATTGCCTTGATCATCCTTCTCTCCGGTAACCCAGAGCGCAGACCAGGAACCCACATCACTCCAACCTGCATCTAAGGGGGTCATGGCGGCGTCCTGGGTTTTTTCCATCACGGCATAATCGATGGATTCACTGGGACAATCCGCAAATGCGTTGTGATCGAGTCGCATAAAATCAAGATCGGCCTGGCCATTTTCATAAGCTTTTTTCGTCGCTGCAAAGATATCGGGACGAAATTTTTGCAGTTCCTCTAAAAAACGATCTGCTCGAAAGAGAAACATGCCGCTATTCCAATAGAAGTCGCCACTCATAAGGTACTTCTCAGCCGTACTCTGATTCGGCTTCTCCACAAAGCGCTTTACCTTAAAACCGCCATCCAGAGTCTCTCCACGTTGAATATAGCCATACCCTGTTTCAGGGGTGTGGGGTGTGACTCCAAAGGTTGTCAGATAGCCTTGTTGTGCCATTTTTTTTGCTTCACCGCAGGCATCATGAAAAGCTTTCTGTTCTGGTATCAGATGATCGGCGGGTAGAAGAAACATTAAACTTTCAGGGGCATGTTTCTCGACAAGGTGAAATGCAGCACAGGCCGTTGCTGGCGCTGTATTTCGACCAAAGGGTTCCAGAAATATGGCTTCAGGTTGGATATCAATGAGTTGGAGTTGTTCAGCAGTTAAAAAACGATGTTCTTGGTTGCAGATAATCAGAGGAGGTTGCAACGCCTCTAACCCTTGTAGACGTTCAACCGCCTGTTGAAACAGCGTTTTCTCTTTTGTAAGGGAGAGAAATTGCTTTGGATATGCACGTCGGGAGAGCGGCCATAACCGTGTGCCTGCACCGCCAGAGAGAATCACTGGAAACAGTTTCATGAAACAATTTTCCTTAAGGGTTCTTAGGAACCTTTCAAAATTGGAGAGAGAATCATGATTTTAATTTTAAGCAAGATAACCCACTCTGGCCAGTTCTTTTTTCTCTCTTTTGATTGGCAATCTTGATATTCTTTGACACGCGGCACTTAACGAAGCGCTTTTTAGTTTTTAAAAGCTGTACAAAAAATGCTGCTGAAAAAGAGTTGTTACATCAACATTATAGTGGTATAGTTACAAAAAACATCCAGAGCGTTAACAAAAAAAAGCAACGCTGAATTGAATCGGAGCACTTTCCTTAAAAAGGGGGGGAAAGGATGTCCATTCATTATCGATATATTTCTCTCATTTTGATTATGGCAGCACTCTCCTTGAGTGTGGGTGGCATTGGTATCTGGTCGCTGTATGGCACCGCATTGGATGAACAAAAAGCGCGCCTTCAAGAGGTTGTGGTCAGTCAGGCCCGACTGATTGAAGCGATGTACCGCTTTAATACCAAACATAGTATTGACTATCCTGGTGGTAGTGAAGCCGCTACAATTTCCCAAATCAGAGAGGCGCATGATCATTTTCCCGGTTTTGGTAGCACCGGGGAGTTTGCACTGGCTAGAAAAAAGATCGATCAGATCATTTTTCTTCTCCGTCACCGGCATCACCAGTTAGATCAGCCTGCACCCATTCCCTATCAATCAAAACTGGCAGAACCGATGCGTCAGGCGCTTTCCGGGCATTCCGGCATTATCATCGGTCTGGATTATCGCGGTGAGATGGTAATGGCTGCCCATGAGCCACTCCCTCTGATGGGATGGGGTGCGGTTGCCAAGATGGATCTGGCCGAGGTTCGTGCGCCCTTTATCCGGATGTTCAGCTATTGGATGCTGTTTGCGTTGCTGTTGGTGGGGGTGGGTACGTTTCTATTTTATAAGATTGGCTATCCGATTATTCGGCAGTTGCAAGCCAGTGAAGCAGATATCAAAACGACTTTGAACTCCATTGGAGATGCAGTGATTGCCTGTGACTGTAACGGCTTGATCACGCGGATGAATCCTGTAGCCGAAGAGCTCACGGGTTGGCCCCTGAAAGAAGCGATGGATAAGCCGTTACTTGAAGTATTCAGAATAATCAGCAGCCTCACCAGAGAAGCGGTGGTTAATCCAGTGGAGAAAGTGCTCAAAGAGAGGCGTATCGTTGGATTAGCTAACCATACCGAACTGATTTCACGGGATGGACATCGGATTCAGATTGCAGACAGCGGCGCCCCCATACGTGAACAGAGTGGTGAGATATCTGGTGTTGTTCTGGTGTTCCGCGATGTCACAGAATCTTATGAAAGGGAGCGGAAGTTACAAGAGAGTGAGACACGCTATCGCACTGTGGTCGAAGAGACACCCGCTTTGATCTGTCACTTCAAACCAGATGGTGAACTCTGCTTTGTGAATAAAGCCTATGGTGACTATTTCAATCGCCATTACCAAGACCTGGCTGGAACCTCTTTTTTGATGTTGATTCCAGAGCAGGATCGTGAAAGTGTGCTGTCTAAGATTTTATCGATCACACCAGATGATCCCACCATCATGAACATCAAGTCATTTTGCCCAATGGCAAGGTCGGTTGGCAACGTTGGACTAATCGGGGCTTCTTTGATGGCGAGAAGGCCATTTACTTTCAGGCAATTGGCGAAGATATCACTGAACGCAAGCGGGTTGAGAAGCAACTAAAAGAGAGTGAACGCCGTTTTCGAAACCTGTACCAAAATGCCCCCATTCCCTATCAATCATTGGATCGTGATGGCCGATTGATCGCCGTCAACAACGCCTGGATGAACACATTGGGATTTACCCATTCTGATCAAATTGAGGGCAGATGGTTTGGCGATCTGCTTCCCAGATCATATCAGGCGCTCTTTCGGAAGCGGTTCCCAAAATTTAAAGCATGCGGCAAAATTCACAATGTCGAATTCGAAATGATCCGTTTTGATGGTACGCTAATTCAGGTCTCCTTCGAAGGACGGATTTCCCGCAACAGTCAGGATGACTTTCTGCAAACCCACTGCCTGTTGACAAATATTACCGAACGAAACAGGATGGAACAGCAACTCAGGCAAGCACAGAAAATGGAGGCTGTGGGCGCTCTAACCGGTGGTATTGCACATGATTTCAATAATATTCTTGGCTCTATTATTGGCTTTAACGAACTGGCCCGGGAACGTCTGGAAGATCACCATCCAGTCAAGTCGTTTCTTAATCATGTGCATACTGCGAGTCTTCGCGCCAAAGACCTTATTGCTCAACTGCTCTCCTTCAGTCGCCAGAGTGACAGCAGAAAACAACCCTTGTTGATCGAGCCGTTGATCAAAGAGACACTGAAGATGATTCGGGCCACAATCCCTGCAAGTATTGAGATCAATACCTACATGCGGGGATCGGCAGAGTTGAGCATTCTTGCGAACGCCACAGAAGTTTATCAGACACTGATGAACCTTTGTTCAAACGCCGCTTTTGAAATGGCCGAATCAGGAGGACGGATCAATATTACACTATCAAGGGTGGTCCTGAATGCATCCCAGGCTAAGAAGAAGATGTTGTCACCAGGAGAGTATGGACTACTGATTGTAGAGGATACCGGACCAGGCATTCCTCCTGAAAATCTGGATCGCATTTTTGATCCCTTTTTCACCACCAAGCAGGTGGGGGAAGGTACCGGATTAGGGTTATCGGTGGTGCATGGCATTGTCAAGGCCTCTGAGGGGCAGATCGAGGTGGACTCCAACCCAGGAGAAGGCACTACTTTTCGGGTCTATCTACCACTGCTTTGCCACTTGGAGCGTGAAATCTCATACAGACTGATGAACGAATCCCCTCTTGGTTCAACATCTGAATCGATTACGATTCTGTTGGTCGATGACGAACCAGAACTGGTTGAACTTGGCCAGGAGCAGTTAAGAACATTGGGTTATCAAGTTGTGACCTATACCGAATCGCGCGCCGCTTTAAACTATTTTCAAGAGAACGCCAACACCATTGATCTCTTGATTACCGATCAGGCGATGCCTCATCTTACCGGGCTGGATCTTGTGCAGAAAATTCATCAGATTCGTCCCGAACTGCCAGTGATTCTCTGCACGGGTTATAGTCAGGGTCTCACCCAGGACCGCATTCAACAGTTTGGTATTCAAAGCCTGCTTATGAAACCCATTTTAAAAGAAGATCTTCGTTTAACGATTCAATATGCACTGCAACAGGAGATGTGATCATGGCCCATATTCTGGTGATCGAAGATGATGAGCTGTTTGGTATCTATCTTGAGCAGATTCTGCACGATGCCGGACACACCACCGTGCTGGCCAAGGATGGCCGTGAAGGTTTAAGATGTTGGCAAAAGGAGACCTTTGATTTAATCCTAACCGATATCATTATGCCAGAGAAGGATGGAATAGAGCTGCTGAGAGACCTGCGGAATACCGCGCCACAGCCCAAGATTATCGCCATGTCTGGGGGAGGGCGTGGGGTGTTTTCTGGGGAGATTCTCTCCATTACCAAAGTTCTAGGTGCCGACCACTCTATCAAGAAGCCTTTTACTAAGGAGGATATTTTACCGGTTATTGATTCATTACTTTCTGGATCATGAGTGACAACCATGCAGTATGCTCTTGAAGAGATCATAGACATTGAGAATCTTAAAAATCTTCTTGAGAATTTCACCAGAATTACAGGTGCTGTGACTGCAATTCTCAATATGGATGGAGAGGTTCTGGTTGCAACCGGATGGCAGGATATTTGTACAAAGTTTCATCGTATCAATCCAGATACAGCCTGCCGTTGTTTAGAGAGTGATACCTATCTTGCCAGCCAACTGGCCGCAGGTGAAAAATATAACGTTTATAAATGTAAAAATGGTCTTGTCGATGTTGCCGCGCCCATTATCATTGATGGTCACCATGTCGGGAACGTATTCACTGGGCAATTTCTCTTTTCTCCCCCAGATAAAACATTTTTTATAAATCAAGCAAAGAAGTTTGGTTTCGATGAAGATCGCTATCTTTCCAGCTTAATGCGTGTTCCTGTTTTTTCACAGGAGCAGGTAGAAAAGACAATGCATTTTTTGGTTGGTATTGCAGAGACCATCGGTGCAATGGGCTCAATCCGGCTGAAAAACCAAAAAGAGCTGTTTTTAAGAAAAAAGGCTGAGCAGAAACTTAGAGAAGAAGTTGCTGAGAAAAAACAGGGTCAAAAAAAACTTGAACAGGCGAGAAACGCCTTAGAGTTGCAAGTCAACTGTATCAATAAGTTTCAAAAGAATTTTATCGAGGGCGTACCTCACAATGAACTTTTTAATAACCTTCTATTAGATCTGTTAAAGCTGACACAGAGTCAATATGGATTTGTTGCCGAAATTCGCACAGAAGTCAAACAATCTCTACATATATTAGCAATTTCCAATATATCCTGGAGTGAAGAGGCTCAGAAATTCTACGAAGACAGTGCGCTGCCTGAGTTTCGCCTTGAAGCGATGCGGGGGCTGTATGCTGCACCATGGTTAGAGCGTCGTGTGATTATATCCAATACGCCACATCAGGATTCCCGAAGATGTGGTTTCCCCCAAGGACATCCACCGCTTAATAACTATATGGGCCTTCCGATCTGGATTGGGGATCAGGTTGAAGGGGTCATTGGTTTAGCTAACAGACCGGATGGATACGATAAAGAGCTTGCACACTTTCTTGAACCTGTCGTGGCAACATGTGCACAAATTTTGCGTGGCGTCCGCAACCAAAAGGAGCGTGATCATACCCAAATACGCCTTATGCGTGCAACGAAGCGCTTTAAATCTCTTGCCGAGAACTCCCCCATGGGCGTTTTTCAGGCCGATCCAACAGGCCAGAGCACCTATGTGAACAAAAGATGGACCGAGATCTCTCATCGATCCCGTGAGCAGACGCTAGGCTCTGGCTGGTCTAATGCGATTCATCCACAGGATCGAGAGCAAACCATCGCCAGTTGGCAACAGGCTGTCTCCAAAAGCACTGCCTGGCAACATGAATGTCGTATTCTTCGCCCCAACGGAGAGGTTCGATGGGTTACTTTTCATGCTTTTCCTGAGTTTGATGAACACGGAAGTCTCTCCAGCTTTATTGGCAGTGTGGTAGATCTTACAGAACAGAAACAGACAGAACTGGCACTTGAAAAGAGTAAACAGCGCTTACAGATTGCTGGACGCACCGCCTATGATCTCATCTATGAGTGGGAAGTGAAGACAGGTTCATTGACCTGGTTTGGAGACGTTGATGAAATTCTTGGCTTTGATCCAGGAGAGATCTCCCACAATATTACAGCATGGCTCGCCCTGATTCATCCTGATGATGCAGCAGTCTTGGAAAATGCGGTCGAGCATCATGCACAGTCCACCGAACCAATCCATTATGAATATCGCATTCGAAAAAAAGATGGCACCATTCTCTATTGGGAGGATAATGCACTCCCTCTTTTTAATGATCAAGGGCGGCCTGAACGCTGGTTTGGTGTATGTACAGATATTACCAAACGCAAAGAGGCGGAGAAGGCGCTGATTTTAGCACACCAAGAGGCGGAGTCTGCGAATCGGTCAAAGAGTGAGTTCTTAGCAACAATGTCACACGAAATTCGTACGCCCCTCAATGCGATTTTGGGTATGACAGAACTGCTTAATGACACCTCTTTAACAGAAACGCAGCAGTGGTGTGTTAATACTCTGAACCGATCTGGTGAGGCACTGCTTTCTATTATCAACGATATTCTTGATTTATCAAAGATTGAAGCAGGACAACTCTCCTTGGAAATGAGGATGTTTGATCTTCAGAAGAGCGTTGAGAAGACCATAGAGATTCTAACACTCACGGCTCTGGAGAAAGGTATCAAGCTATCACACCATATCGATATTAAAGATCACAATCTGGTTTACGGGGATTCAGCCCGGTTACAACAAACGCTTCTTAACCTGATTGGTAATGCAATCAAGTTTACCTCAGAAGGCACCGTCAAGCTCCATATCCAGACAGATCAGCGTGAGCAGATATCTTTCTCAGTGATCGACACCGGTGAAGGGATCCATCCAGATAAGCAAGAGGAGATCTTTCAGCCATTTACTCAATCGGATTCAACGATTACGCGCAGACATGGTGGCACCGGACTGGGGTTGACCATCTGCCAACGTCTTGTGCATTTGATGGGGGGAAAGTTACAACTGGTCAGCGAACTCGGTAAGGGGAGTACGTTCTATTTTTCGCTACCCCTCTTAAAAAAGGCAGCACAACCTACATCTCACAATCATCAATCATTCGCGTATCATCACAAAAGATCCCAAAAAAATTCTGCCGGTAGTGAACAACGACCCCTTAAAATACTTCTGGTTGATGATGCAGAGGATAATCGGCTGCTTGTGCAGGCATTTATAAAAAATATGCCCCATCAACTTGTGCATGCTGAAAATGGCCAGGAGGCTGTCGAACGATTTATGGCAGAATCTTTTGATCTTGTCTTCATGGATATCCAGATGCCGGTTATGGATGGCTATGAGGCGACACGAAAAATCAGATCATGGGAGCAGGAGAACAACGCGACACCAACAGCGATTGTCGCACTCACGGCACATGCTCTGGCTGAAGATTCTGTACAGATTAAGCGTGCAGGTTGTGATCTGCATTTAACAAAGCCTGTCAGGAAGAAGCGTCTTCTTGAGGTGATTCATCATTTCAGTTTATGATTTCAGTGTGTTACAGCGGTGTGCATTTCGAGGGATTGCAATAAAGAAAGTTGTATTTATAAATATAGCAAACACCCTTCTTAATAAAATTTCTTGAAAAAAGCTTGCAGATTTCATATAAACTTATTTTAGACTCTGTATCATGAAGATCATGGAAAATTTCTAACATATTCTCAAATGGAATGACAATGAAGGGACTACAGTTTTTCTATTCGCTCTCAGTGAAGGCGAAAATTATTGGTGGGCTTCTGCTAATCTCAGCCATCTTTATGGTTGTTATTCTTGAATTTAATAGAAAGTTACATGACATCATTGATAGTTATGAAGAACTGGAAGAGCGTCATGGTAAGAAAAAAGAATTTTCTGTGACAATACAGGGAAATATTATTAAAATTAAGCAGATTAATAATCAGTTTTTATTGAGCAAGAATCCAGAGCTTGAAAAAATATTCCAGCAAAAACAGATTGAAACAATAAATTTGATTCACAAGCTTAAAGAGATTGACCAGGATAGCCGACAGACTGGAGATCAGATTTTGGTTCTGGTGCAAAAATATACTAAGACCTTAGAGCAGATATTCTCAGCCTGGAAAACCATGGGATTGGATCACAATTCAGGATTGCAGGGTGCGTTCCGAAAAAGTGCCCACGATTTGCAGGATTATGGCCGTGATATGGATGTTGAAGAGAGCTATGTCTATTTTTTAAGAGCAGGACGTGCAATTGGTGAAATGGCTCTGTGGGCGAATAAAGGCGCTTGGGATGAACTGAATGAAACTTCACTGGAACGGCGTCTGTTTCAGGATGTTAAAACAGCCATGAACCTTTTTGCCAAGGAGATCAAGGCGGCCACAATCCGCCCGGAGTTAAAACAGCAGATTCTAACGCAAACACAACAGTACCAGACCAGACTGGTCGCATTCACGCAAGCGGTATTCAGTCAATCGGACAAGAGAGACGCAACATGGCGTCAGCTTGCCAAAATCAGCAATAAAATTGATCAGACGCTGCAACAGCACTATGCACCGGGATTTATGAGCATGTTGCTCTCTGTAAGGCGTTCGGAGAAAGATTATCTCTTAAGACATTTAGAAAAATATGTCAAAAAAACCGGTACCAATATGGCTGATTTGAGGACGATTGTCTCGAACAGCAATATCTCTCTTCAGAAGAAAAAAGCAATCTTTGAACGCTCTGATATCTACTTAAAAAATTTTCATGATCTGGTTAAACAGGATCAGATGATCTATCAATATATTGATGAGAGTCAACAGATTATTAAAAAACTCATGCCGTTATTGGAACAGATCTCCCAACAGGGCGTTGATCACATGCACCATTACAAACAGCAACTTCATGCTGATGTGGCCTATGAGACAAAGATCGGCTGGATTATTGTGGTTTTTTCCCTGCTATTATCGCTGGCTGTCGCGTTGGTTATTGCCAGAACCATTTCAGAACCTCTAAAAAAATTAGGTCGTGCACTGCGTCAGATCGGTGATGGCGCACTCACGGTTACCATTCCCAAACCTTCTGGAAAAGATGAGGTGTATCAGATCAGTTCCCGTGCAGAGTATATGTCAGATAAATTGCTAGCTTTGGTGAACCGTATCCAGATGACAACAAAATCTCTGAATGTCTGTATTCAGGAGTTGATCGATACCAAAGAGTCACTCTCCGCCGATTCAAAAGAGAATTATCAACTGACAAGAACGGTTGTCAATCAGTTGCAGGTGATGGAGAACAATACCCTGGCCATTCAACAGGAGATCCAGAATATCGCTTCCCGTACTGCTGAGAATGCCGTCTCCATGGAACAACTCTCCTCGAATGTAGAGACGATTGCCACATCGGTAGCCCAGACCAATGCCAATATTAATACGGTCGCCTCCGCCGCTGAAGAGATGACCGCAAACATTGCTGGGGTGAATACAAGCCTTAAACAGGTGGATGACTCCACCAATCGGGTGGCCGGTTCAATTCAAAGTATGAGTCACTCGTTAACCGATGTACAAAAACTCTGCCATAATGCCCACGATGATTCGCAATCTGCACAAAAAAAGACGGTCAATGCCAGTGATGTGATGGGGGGACTCTCTTACTCCGCCGATGAGATCGTCACCGTTGTGGATGTAATCAATAATATCGCCAAACAGACCAATATGCTGGCACTCAATGCCTCCATTGAGGCCGCCGGTGCGGGTGAGGCGGGCAAAGGCTTTGCGGTGGTTGCCAATGAGGTAAAAGACTTAGCACGGCAAACCACCGAAGCTACCGAGATGATCGCAAGCAAGATTGATGAGATGCGCCAGAAAACGGGAGAAGCGGTGGAGGCGAATCAGGATATTACAGACAGTATTGAGAATATGAGTCAGATTAATCAAAATATTTTAGAAGCAATTGAAGAGCAGACCGGATCAATTCAATCGATTGATCAGGAGATGCAATCGGTTATCTATGCTTCCGCTGAAGTAGGCCGTAATGCAGAAGAGTTAAATCAAGCTGCGCAAGATGTCGCAGCCTCTGCACTGGAGGCTGCTCAAGGGGCAAATACCATTGCTGACTCTGCTGTGGAGGTCTCCCAAGCCGCCCAGAAATTGACCCAGGATAACCAGGAGATCAATAAGGCTTCTCAACAGGTGGTATATTCTGCCGAAGAGGGAACAAAGGCTGCACATCAGGCAACCAAAGCTGTACAACAAATTTTTAAGAATATCTCTTTGATTAATGGTTCCATTCATCATACATCACTGCTTATTGAGACCATAGCAAAGCCGCAGGAAGGATTACAGCACTCTGTGGAAGCCTTAGATTGTGGTGAGGAGCCCTATGAGATAGGTAAGGTAAAACTTGCACATCTGCAATGGTTGGGTAAACTGGAGAATGTGATTCGTGGCCGTTCGCAACTGCGTGCAGAAGAGGTGGCATCCCATAAAGAGTGTGCGTTTGGTCAGTGGTATTATCATCAAGGCATGAAGCAGTTTGGTACCCTGCCGGTTTATCGTGATATCGATACGGCACATCAAAAGGTCCATGATAATGCACGGATGATTGTTGCACTGGCTAATGAGGGTAAAAAAGAGGCTGCTGAAAAAGAGATGAATCACTTCAGTGATCTAAAAGATCAAATGTTCGATCTTTTAGATCAACTCTATCTTGAAATCGCGGATGAGAAAAACAGGACGTAAATTGATAAAAAGGATGCATAATGATTCTCTATCTCTGTGAGAAACCATCACAAGCCAGAGATATTGGTCGCGTTCTTGGTGCAACAGGAAGGCAGGAGGGTTATCTGACAGGACGGGGGTGCTGTGTCACCTGGTGTGTGGGACATCTTTTAGAGATGAACACGCCAGATCAATATACACCGCAATGGAAATCATGGCGCCTAGATACCCTTCCCATGATTCCAGAACAGTGGAAAATGCGGGTACGGCGTGGTGGTGGAAAACAGCTCTCTGTGATTAAAACGCTGCTTAAAAAGGCAGAACAGGTTGTCTTGGCAACCGATGCCGATCGTGAGGGGGAAACCATCGGTCGAGAGGTTCTCTCCCGCTGCCGTTATCAAGGACGACTCTCGCGTTTATGGCTCTCTGCTCTGGATGATGCCTCAATCCGTAAAGCGTTATCTTCACTTCTTCCTGGCGAGAAGACCGAGCCCCTTTATCATGCAGGATTAGGACGTTCACGCGCCGATTGGTTGGTGGGGATGAATCTTTCGCGTGCTTATACCATTTTGGGGCGGCGTGGCGGATATCAGGGGGTGCTCACCGTCGGAAGAGTGCAGACCCCAACACTGAAATTGGTTGTTGATCGTGATCGGTTGATTGAAAATTTTAAACCGGTGACCTACTTTGATCTTTCTGCACTTTTTTTGGTAGAACAGGGAACATTCTGGGCTAAGTGGATACCTGAGAAAAAGATTGCCGATGAAGAGGGGCGCTGTCTTGATCAAAGCCTGGCTCAACAGGTTGAATCTAAAATAAAAGATCAAACCGGTGTCATTGAGAAAGCGGAAACCAGACGTGTTAAAGAGCCACCACCACTTCCGCTGGATCTCTCCACACTCCAGCAACTCGCTTCACGTCGTTTCTCCATGCGGGCTAAACAGACACTGGATATTGCCCAGGCACTCTATGAAAAACATAAGGCGATCACCTACCCACGTACCGATTGCCGATTCCTACCCAATAATCAACGGCGTGATGCCGCCAAAATTCTTAATAACATGGGTCGTATTGATCCCATCTTGATGCCTTTGATCAATAAAGCGAATGTGAATCAGCGTTCCCGCGCCTGGAATGATCAAAAGATCACCGCACACCATGCGATCATTCCCACAGCCGGTCAATTGAATAAAAATGCGCTCTCTAACCAGGAGATGCATCTCTATGATCTGATTCGGCGCTACTATCTGGTGCAGTTCTTTCCCCATTTTGAGTATGATCGCACCACCATTGAGGTGCTTGTCTCTCAAGAGCGGTTTCAAACCGTTGGCAAAGTAGAGAAGATACGTGGTTGGCGTGAGGTGCTCTCTTTATCAGGCAAAAAAGCAGGTGATCGATCCGATACGGCATCAGACAAAAAAGTAGAAGAGACACAGATGCTTCCACGGGTTGCTCAAGGTGAGCCTGCCCAGGTTAAAGAGACCAAGATAGAGAAAAAAGAGACCAAACCACCATTACGTTATACCGAAGGCACATTGATTCAGGCGATGAAAAATGTGGGCCGTCTGGTCGAGGAACCCCGTTTTCGTAAGATCCTGCGTGAAACATCAGGCATTGGTACCGAGGCGACCCGTGCTTCGATTATTGAGAATCTGTTAAAGCGACAGCTTTTAAGCAAAGAGGGTAAAAAATATCTGGTGAGTAGGCCCGCAGGACGGGCTTTAGTGGATATCCTTCCCCAGAGTGTCACCAATCCGGTGACCACAGCCGTTTGGGAACAGGCATTAGAGGATATTGCCCAGGCGGGAGGAACGCTGGATGAATTTATGGATAAATCGGTATTCTGGATTAATCGATTGATCCATAATGTGAAGGTTAAAGAGGCGAAGGGGGAGATTTTTAGCCAGTTTGCACAAATCGCAGTAATGGAACCAGAAAAAAAACAACAATCGACCTCAACACGCCGTGCAAAGCGATCTGCACCGACACCAGGTGCACCCACCTGCCCTAAATGTCGCTCGCCCATGCAACAGCGCAAAAGCAAGAGAGGCG
This sequence comes from Magnetococcales bacterium HHB-1, assembly GCA_052043475.1. Lineage (GTDB taxonomy): Bacteria > Pseudomonadota > Magnetococcia > Magnetococcales > JBQGBW01 > JBQGBW01. The sequence goes on along the minus strand of JBQGBW010000020.1, from coordinate 4,064 downwards.
CATTCTGGGGGTGTTCGGAGTATCCCAAATGTCGTGGTACACTGCCCGATAAAAAAAGCAGACATGTAAGAGAAGAGGCGCCACAAGCCAATAATGCATCCAATGATAAAGCGAATCATCGCCATACCGCCACAGAGGGGATGACCTGTCCTGGATGCAATGAGGGAACGTTGCAACAGCGTACAGCAAAGAAGGGGCGCCGTAAGGGGGGCGCTTTTTTAGGATGTAGCTGTTTTCCTAAGTGTCGCTATACCCAGGCGATGTGATCGATGATCGGATTGATAAAAAAAACGTCGATATAAGGCACCAGCGTGTTTTCTCACCTGGCATATTGACAGAGGGTTGATTACACTCCACAGCAACGTGTTCACATACAAAGTTTAAGTTCCATAAATAAGGAGCGTTGTGCTGTGGGAGATGCAAAAGATTTAAACAAGCCAGATATCTATGCTGAAGCCTTGGCTTTGGCCGCTTTAGACCGTGATGCAACAAAAATGGCTGTCTGGATATCCGGGCAGGCGGACTCTTCGGCACTGGCTTCTGATCCAAAACGAAAATGGTATCACTATCTGGCGGAACGCCTGATTGATCTTGCACCGCGTCCTGAACAGGGTTTCCGTGCCAAACCCAATCATAATACCCCTCTGCCTAAAATTGGTCGCAATGAGCCCTGTCCCTGTGGCTCAGGACAGAAGTATAAACAGTGTCATCTGAATAACCCTTCCGATAATCTGATTGGCAGTCGTTTAGGTGCGCCCACACCACAGATCCGCATGATGTCTGTCTCTTATCTCATTCATCGTATGCCCTTAGATGCACTGGAGCGTGTCCCTTTAGAGAAAGCTTCGGCGATGGCGCGTACCGAGATGGCGACGGTGTTTCATCGGGAGCGAGATATTGATCGGGCGATCCGTGTTTTACAAAAAGTCTTAAGTGAGCCCCGTGAAGATCAATATATTCTCTATGATTACTGGGTCGCCCGCTTAGCAGAGTGGCTGGTTGAAGCCGAACGTCCCAAAGAGGCAGAAAATTTCCTACTCGATGAATATGATGCCCAGAATGGTGTCACCCGTGGACAGATTTCTCAGAAATTGGCCGCCTATTATCTTGATCAGGGCGATATCGATAATGGTGAAATCTGGGTGACCACAACCTTGGAAGAGGAGCCTAAGAATCCTTTTAATCACTATCTTAAGGGTCTACTCTACCATATCATCGAGAACTGGGATGAAGCGGTGGCCGCTTATGAAAAAGCGCAATCGTTCAGTGATCGGTTTCAGAGTCAGGAACGGATGCAGATGGTCGCTTTGATCGAAGAGGGACTGCACCAGGCGCGTCATCAAGAATCAATTGCAGAATAGTTAATACAGCATAAAAAATGCGACCGCTTTAAAAGGCGCTTTTAAAATCTATGCGCTTAAATATTTTATTCACCATTTAAGGTGATCTCAATTTAGGAGTTGAGCATGAAACGCAGCCACTACTGCGCTAAAGTTGATCAATCACTCATCGGAAAACGTGTTACCCTGTGTGGCTGGATTCACCGCCGCCGTGATCATGGTGGCGTTATTTTTATTGATCTGCGTGACCGTACGGGCCTTGTCCAGATTGTTTTCAGTCCTGAACGTCAACCTGAAGTGCACCAGCAGGCACATGAGCTGCGTAGTGAATATGTGCTTCAGATCGAAGGTGTTGTGGATCATCGGCCTGAGGATACCATCAACCCCTCAATGGAGACCGGCACCATTGAGGTGAATGTGGATCAGCTGAATATCTTAAACCGCTGTTCTAATCTTCCTTTTCAGATGGATGAAAATGTGGGAGAGAATAGCCGTCTTTTGCACCGTTTTCTTGATCTGCGCCGTCCTGAGATGCAGAACAATCTGATGACTCGCCATAAGGTGAATCAGGCTACCCGAAACTATTTTGATCAAGAGGGTTTCTTAGAGATTGAAACCCCCATGCTCACGCGAAGTACACCGGAAGGGGCACGGGATTATCTGGTACCCTCACGGGTGAATCCGGGCACATTCTATGCGCTACCCCAATCGCCTCAACTCTTTAAACAGCTCCTGATGATCTCCGGTTATGATCGCTATTTTCAGATCACCCGCTGTTTTAGAGATGAAGATCTCCGGGCAGACCGTCAGCCTGAATTTACCCAGATCGATGTTGAGATGTCCTTTGTTGAACCCAATGATGTCATGGCATCGGCTGAGGGGATGATCGATAAAATTTTTAAGGATACCTTGGATCATACGGTGACAAAGCCTTTTGCACGTATGACCTATGATGAGGCGATGGATCAGTATGGTTTGGATGCGCCTGATGTGCGTTATCCCATGGTACTGAAGGATCTCAGTGAAACCATGCGCCAGACCAAGTTTAAGGTTTTTGCGGCGATGGCCAATAAAGCGGGGCCAAAAGGACATCATGGTGCGGTTAAGGTGTTGCGCGTACCCGGAGGTGCTTCTTTAACGCGAAAACAGATTGATGAATATACCAATTATGTTGGGATCTATGGTGCAAAAGGGTTGGCCTGGATCAAGATCAATGGACCTTGGCAGGAGGAGAAGTGGCAATCACCGATTGTTAAGTTCTTCTCCGATGAAGAGAAAGCGGGCATTGAGGAAATCAGTGGTGCTGAAACCGGAGATATTCTCTTCTTTGGTGCAGATAAAATTTCCGTGGTCAATGAGGCTTTAGGACGTCTTAGAGTCAAAGTGGGCCAGGATCTGAATATGGTGGATACAGAGAAAACACCATTCTCTTTTGTCTGGGTCACCGACTTTCCACTGTTGCACTGGGATGATGAACTGAAACGCTTTACAGCGGTTCACCATCCATTTACCGCACCTCACAAAGAGGATCTGGATATCTGTCTGAATGCAGAAGAGAACAGTACCGCCGATGAACTCTTTGCGGTGCGTTCACAAGCCTATGATCTGGTGCTCAATGGCGTGGAGATTGGTGGCGGATCAATTCGTAACCATGATCCAGATGTGCAGAGAAAAATGCTGACACTCTTAAGGATCGGTGAAGAGGAAGCTGAGGAGAAGTTTGGCTTTCTGATTAAAGCTTTAAAACTGGGCGCACCACCTCATGGTGGGATCGCTTTTGGTATGGACCGTTTAATCACCCTGATGTTGGGATTAGAGTCGATTCGGGATGTGATTGCATTTCCAAAGACACAAAAAGCGACCTGTGCTTTAACGGAGGCGCCTTCCCGCGTGGATAATACCCAACTTCGAGAGTTGCATCTGCGTTCCACATATCAGCGCAAAGCAGTGCCATAAGTGTTTTCCGCAGGTACAAAACTTATGCTGGAGAGATCTAAGAAGGTATGCAAGCAATACCTTCCCAATCTAGGAGAGGGGACGGTGCGTCCCCTCAAAAGATATGTACCAAAGTGTCTGCTGCTCTTCTCTACATGCCATCTGGTAGTCGATGTTGCTCTTTCTACGTCTGCAATTCAGGGCTCTGTTTACTATGGGCTAAAAATAGTGTCATCACTTTCGAGGTAGGCGGAGAGAGATAATAAGCAGAATCACCACTTAAACGCAGATTGTAAAGCGGTGTATCGGGTTTATCACGCATCGCTTGTAGCGCGTCCAAAGACATAAAATTATATTCGAACTGTTGCTGCACTGCGTACTGTACTTTTGAAATGCCACTTAACAATGCTACCTTACCATTCACTTCTTTAACAGCTGCGCCATCTGCTAAGAGAAGACTGGATGGCGACAAGGAAAATACCAAACAGACCAACACTGTCGTGGAGTTTCTCATAGCACACCATTATATAAACCGAGATATGGGTATCCGGTTGATGCAGGCCCTGGTTATATTTAAGATAAATGATCAATTATTTAGGGTGTTGCCATCCATCTGGATCTCCAGCAGCGTAAAGACTATCGTATGTTGGCCAACACTCAGCTTCTGTTGCCAAATTAAGAGCACGTTTAAAAGCTGGGCCACGCCAAAATCGGCGATTAAACCGAAAAGTGTATTCATTCAGGTAGGCTTGAATATGTTTCTCTTGAACACCACCTCTAAATGTACCG
>JBQGBW010000019.1:0-53050 GCA_052043475.1 Magnetococcales bacterium HHB-1 | reverse complement strand
CGCCGTGAAAAGAGGATTACAGTCTTCCAGCTTTCCACATATTCGCCAGATTACAACCCAATTGAAAAGCTTTGGAAGAAGATCAAGCAGCATGAAACCCATCTCTGCCATTTTCCTACTTTTCAAGATCTGAAGGACCGAGTGAATGCAGCCATGGCCCGGTTTGAACGGCTAAAATCAGAGATATCCCCTCTCTTCAATATGTATCGTGAGGAAGAGGCAACATGCTGATATTTAGCAAAAATATTTTTCTGAAAAGCTATATATTCCAGATATTGAGCCAACAAATAATGCTGCTGAACGAGCTTTGCGTTCTTATGTTATCTGGAGAAAAAGAAGCTTTGGGACTCAATCAGAACGGGGAAACCTGTTCATTGAGCGCATTCTCACTGCTACTGAAACTTGTAATCAACAAGGACGTGATATCATAGCTTTTCTTGTATCAGTCATCCAAAGCCAATATTCTTGTTTTCCAGCACCTTCACTTCTTCCAAGTAATGACCAGACCACCTGAACGGTTACCTTAAAACAGCGCTCAAAACAAAAAGCCAAAACAGACGTATTCTTTTTGCGACATGGCCCCGAAGCGCGTATGATCTCTATGAGAACGCCACCCCTTAGGAAACCACTCCATTCGAATGCATGCGCATGAATCATGAAAAAACTGCTGCTCACTTATCCTAACCAGCGCTGGTTTAAAACAGATATCGCCACCAACCATAAGCTTTCACCCATTACACTCTGTCTCTTAGCGGCAGTGGTCAAAGATATGGTCCAAGTACAGATTATTGATGCCCAGTTCTATGATCTCTCCCAGGAAGATTTTCAAGATAAAATTCGCCAGTATCAACCCGACTATGTAGGCATATCCGTACTCACCAGTGAATATGGCGCAACCCTCGATATTGCCGCCAAACTGGTTAAAGCCGTCAATCCTGATATTGTAGTGATCGCAGGGGGGGTGCATGTCACCACCACAGGTGCAGCAATCTTAGATAATCCAAATATCGATTATGGTTGCCATGGTGAAGGCGAGTGGTTATTAAAAGAGTTGCTTCTCTATCTGGAAGAGAGGGGAGAGCGTCCTGCAACAGGATTGATCTATCGCGAAAATCAAGAGATCATCGTACAAGAACGACGTTTGGTTGCGGATATGACCCAACTACCCTGGCCCGATTATAGCCTGGTTAACTTTGATGATTATGTGAATACCGATAGCCGCTACGGTCCTAACCGACTGCCAGAACTCCCCGGTATGCATGTTTTTGCCGCAAGAGGCTGTCCCTTCGACTGCTCTTTCTGTCAAGTGGATCATATCGCGGGTAAAAAAATCCGCTGCCGCGATCCCATGGATATTGCGGATGAGTTGGAATTTCTACAAAAGAAACATAACTTACGCTCCATTGTCTTTGATGATGATAATTTTTTCTCTCACAAAAGAACCGCTAAGACCTTGATGCGTGAGATGATCCAGCGCAACCTCAATCTTAAATGGATGGCACAAGGGTTTGCACTCTTCAGTATGGATGATGAGATGCTCGATCTGATGGTCAAATCGGGGTGCGTGGGCATTAATGTGGCGGTTGAATCAGGAAACAAGCGGGTCTTAAAAGAGATTATTCATAAACCGATCAAAGATCTTAAAAAAATACCAGAACGAATTCAACAAGTTAAAGATCATGGTGTTTTTGTAATCGCAAACTTTGTGATCGGCTTTCCAGGAGAGAGTTGGCAAGAGATCCGTGAAACCATTCTCTTTGCAGAGACCTGCCATGCCGACTATGTTAAGCTCTTTTTTGCCGTACCATTAAAGGGCACAAAACTCTTTGATATGGCCATAGAGATGGATGCCCTGATTGATCCTGATAACCTACGCGTCGATTGGCGCAACTCTCAACTTAAATCACCGGAATGGACCGCAAAAGACCTCAGTATTTTAAGAGTCTATGAGTGGGATCGAATCAACTTCTCTCCCGAACGTATCCAAAAAACTGCCGAAATCTGGGGCATGCCCGTTGAAGAGATGAATAAGGTACGCAAAGCCACCCGGGATAGTCTAAAATTTGTTTAAATCAATATTTAAACAGAACGGTTCATTTTGCTGAAATAGACCGTATGGTTTATTCTTCACATTAGAGACAATCAAAAATTATTTTAGAGGAATGCTGTCATGTTACTGATCCAAAATGCCTGGCTACCCCATATCGGCCTGAGAGACTGTCTTATTGAACAGGGACGGTTTACAAAGATTGAGAAACGCATTCCTGTAATCGACAACACAGAAACCCTGGATGCAGAAAAAAAAGCGTTGGTTCCTGGATTAGTTAATGGCCATACCCATGCCGCCATGACTCTGTTTCGCGGTTTTGGTGATGATATGCCCCTGATGCAGTGGCTTAAGACACGCATCTGGCCAGCGGAAGCCAAGTTAACTGAAGAGGATGTCTACTGGGGAACCAAACTCGCATGCTTGGAGATGATCCGCTCTGGAACGGTGACATTTCAGGATATGTACTGGCACTTTCACGGTATGGCGCAAGCGGTGGAGGAGATGGGTCTTCGCGCCGGTGTGGGCGCAGTGATGGTGGATGTCGCCGGAGAAGAGCAAGCTAAAAAATGTAAAAAAGAGGCAGAAGAACAGTTTCAATCACTCAAAAAATACAGCCCCAGAATCAGCTTCACCCTCACTCCCCATGCAATCTATACGGTAAGTGAATCCAGTCTGCGTTGGGTGGCAGAATTTGCAGATGCGCATGATCTTCTGGTGCATATCCATCTCTCAGAAACAGAATTTGAAGTGAACGAATGTCTTAAAAATCATCAACTGCGTCCCGCCTTCTATCTGGATAAGCTTGGCCTCCTAAGGGAGAAGAGCCTTTTGGCGCATGGTGTTCACCTCAACGATGACGAACTGGATCTGATCGCAGAAAAAGGGAGTATTCTAGTCACCAATCCCGTCTCCAATCAAAAGCTGGCGGTAGGCGGCGTCTTTCCCTACCCTAAAGCCAAAGCACGCCACATTCCCATGGCCTTAGGCACCGATGGCGCGGCATCAAATAATGGTCTGGACCTCTTCCAGGAACTCAAAGCTTTTGCACTTATTCAAAAGCATGAAAACAACGATCCCACCACCCTACCCGCTCAGGAAGCCTGGGACATCGCCACCGGCGCGAAAGCACCGCAGCTCACCAATGCAGGAAGAATCGCTGTTGGTGCAGAAGCCGATTGCCTTATATTGGATCGTCACGCATTAGAGATCTGGCCTGAGCACGACTTTATCTCCAATATCGTCTATGCAGCAACCGGCCATGTGGTGGATAGCACCATTGTTGATGGTAAGGTTTTAATGAAAAACAGACAAATTGATGGCATAGAGCAGATTCTTGAGGAAGCCGCCCGCCGGGCATGGCGGGTCTGTGATGATAAAAAAGAGGTTTGAGTTTTATTCTTTTCATCTAAAAGAAAGGATATGATGAAATTAACCAGAATAATCCTAGAAGACTTCCGTGGCTTCAGTTATCTGGAGATCCCAATAGGTGATGCCTCCCATGTTCTCTTTATTGGAAATAATGACGCAGGTAAAAGTACAATTTTAGAAGCCGTTGCCACTGGATTGAGTTGGTTGGTGGGACGAATCAATCTTGCGCAAGGGGTAACGGGCGTACTATTGATGACGCCATAATTCGTAATAGCCAGACAGAAGCAGCGATCTCTCTTGAATTCAAAGAGAATGATAAGAAGAATGATCAAGAAGAGAAGCCCATCTCTTTAATATTAGCAGGAACACGCAAAGGACGAAGAAAAACACGCGGGAGCCGATTGCACAAAACAACACCTCTAGCAAGTCATTTTCGCGATAGATTAACAGAAGAACCTGAAACAACATCGCTTCCCTTACTGGCATTTTACACATTAGAACGCAGTGTTATGGAGATTCCCATTCGCATTCGTCAACGCCATACATTTGATCAGTTAGATCAACGTCTTGAAAATAGTCGATAATAACAACCTAAAAACTTATTCACCCGTGCTCATCAATGCCATCTGCCATTTTCTATTGGCCAGATGCAGGAAGTGACCATCCCATTTTAAAATGATAAAAAATCGCATCAATCAATGCTCTTCACCCCCATTCTTAACAAACATCTTAATCCGCTCAATCACCTTCTTGGCAAAAACATCATAAGCGTGAGGCCGGGCAAAATCCAAGGGGGCTTTTTCAGGCAAGCGAGTTAATGCCTCTTTCAATTGCGCTTTGGTCTTAAACATCACCATATGATCCATAAATTGAAAGGGCTCAGCCATCGGACGGGCATCATAGACCACAGGAATGGTTTCACAGGCAGAGATCTCTACCAAACGCTGAGATTTAATCCCCACAGAGAGTGCGGACAGTGCATAGCGCGATTGATTATAGATATCAGCCACCTCTTTGCCGTGCTTCACCTCCCCTTTAAAATAGGGAGAAACAATAGGGTTACTCTCCCAGAAACGGCCATAAATCTCCACCGTAAAACCACATGTCTCCGCCAACTCACAAAGCCACTCCACACAGGTATCTCGTACCACATAACCAAATGGTCCTAAAATCACATAATCTTTATCCATATCCGTCGCTTTTGCCACTTCATCAAGAAATTCATCCGTAATATCAATTCCTTTGACAAAGCGTTCTTTAATCATATCAATCGCTTGCTGTTCGTTATCCTCGCCACGCAGGTGGGGCGTGTGAGAGCCACCAACAAACACCACCTTATTTCGCTCTTCAGGGGGGATATACGATGCAAAAATTTCTGTATCAACGCAAAAATCCTGTCTGTAAACCTTCTTTGCACCGGTCTCATAGAGCATTTCATCATAGTGCGGATAGATACAGTAGACAAGATCCCGCTTACGCCAGGGTAGCGGCTTACGATTGGTAATGGCATCCATAGGATCTTGCCACCAGGTGACATTAAAAACACTCGGATGCAGATAACTGTTATTCAGATGATTAATATGAAAAAACACATGGGGCTTAAAGTGGATCATCTGCTTCAGATGCTCCATAAAAGAGAGCTTCTCTGTCTCATGCTCCTCAAGGATCACCAGCACCTCACAGCCAAGACGCTTAAAGGAGTCCGCCAGATGTTTGGCGCAATACTGCATCACACTGGTCTCCCGTGATGTGGGAATGGCAATTCTTAAGGGCTCACTGGGAAAAAGACCACCTGCGGGCCAAGGATTGATCTGCAACTGTGTGATCATCAACGCTTCGAGGGATTGCTGCTGTTTCCAAAGAATAGAGTGCATCAACCGCCCGATACTGATAGCCTTTTTTACCTGATCAGGATCATCAAGATCGAAGACAACCCGCGTTGGATGGCGGGTTTTCATTGTAAAAAATTGTTCAACCAGCTTATCCTGCGTAATCGCAACCAGATTTTCAGGGGCATCTTCGAAGGGCTCACCAAAATAGTAACAAACCTGCAACCCGGTAATCACAATATTGCATCGTACACGATTTTGTTGATAGGCTACTTCTCTCGCTTGTTCAGGTACAATAAAAAAAGAGTCCTCATACTCTGGAAAAAGAAAATATTCTAAACCCGAAAGATGGTTATAGAGCTGTGCATGGACATTATAGAGAAGATTATAATGTGAATCACCTTGAACCAGTTCGGCATACTCCAGATGGAGTTGAGGCTTATCGATATACGTATCCATCAGTGAGTTGAGTAGACGTACCGCATCTGCACTGCGATCCATATGAACCAGACAACGACTGATATAGAAAAACACCTCAGGCATGGAGGCGTCCTCCTTGACCACCACTTTAAAACGCTCCAGTGCGGCAGGATAGTTTTTCATATGAAAGAGCGCGACACCTAAACCCAACTGATAATCGATCTGTTGAGGTAATAGCGTGACCGCCTGACTCAGATAACGTACAGCCATATTAAATACTTTCAGCTTCAGATAGAAATTACCCACTGCAAAGAAAATTCGATGATCGTTATGATACTTCGCTAAAATATCTACAATCTGCTGCTGAGCCTCTTCAAAACGCTCCAGATCATGGAGCCTCTTGATCTGATCTAAAAGTATAGAAATATCCCGGGTAAGCGCAGTCTCTTCAGCCATGGGGCGCCTCTGTTTAAAAGAGTATAATTTTCTAATCACTAAAGATCGACTCTCTTTGCTCTTTTAAAATAGAAAGAGAGATCGATTCATTGAATAAGCAGAAAGTATGCCAGACAATTAAGATGATGATGGTTTTAAAGCCCTCTCCACACGACTGAGTTCATGCTCTAAATCCTTAAAGAGACTCCAGGATTGCGTCAGGTTACTGTTGCGCAGAGTCAACACCAGTTTAAATGCCTTATTGCGCACCAATCCTGCACCGATATGACTCGCCTCCTGTTTAATCCAGAGCGCCTCCTGTTCTGCAATTTCACAATCGCGCTGTTCCAATGCCTGGTTAAGATCCTGCAAAACCTTTGGATAAGCCTTCAAAAACGCCCCGCGTTTCTGGATAATCGTATCATCCTGATCACGCACAGCCGCCAGAACCGTGGTCTCACGCCGAAGCCGATCATTCAGATAATTGGTATCGCTCTGGTGGTTAGACGTCTTTGGTTTATCCTCAACCCCATGTAACATCAGTACCCGCTTGATCGCACCGATTAAAACAGCCGCTTTATAGGGTTTGGTGACAATATCATCCGCCCCCGCCTGGCGACACTTCTCCTCCTCCTCTTTGAGAGCGTGCGCCGTGACTGCAATCAGAGGAATCTCCGCATTCAATCCAGGACGCCCCCCCTGACGAATCAGACGCATCGCCTCTAAACCATCCAGTTCTGGCATCTGAATATCCATCAGCACCACATCCACAGACTGCTGTTGCAATGTCGCCAACCCCTCACGGCCATTATTAGCCAAAAGAACCTTAAAGCCTGCACGCACTAAAATATCTTTGGCTAAAATACGGTTGGCTAGAATATCTTCGACCACCAGAACACGCGGCACCTTTTTATCGGGAACCGGTGTTTTTATTTTTGACTGTTTCTCTTCTACAGGTGGGTGCGCCTCTAATGCCTTCTTCTGCTGGGCATCAAGAAGGTGAGAGATTGATGCCAATAATGGTGCCTGACGAATCGGTTTAATCAGATGATAATGCACATTGTGACGACGAAAATCATCAACATCAAACTGTCGATGATGAATCGGGAGCAGAACAATGGCGGGAATATTGGGTGCATGCTGTTGGAGTTGTTCAGCAAAATGAAGACCTCCCTCTTTGGCCACACGACAATCAAAGAGAACCAGATCAAAACGCGCCGCTCTGTTCTGCTGCCCTTTTTTAATCTCGATCATGGCGCTCATTTCATCATTGGCGGCATGCACATCCGCACCACAGGTCTTCAAAATTTTTCTAAGAATATTTTGGCTTGTAATATGACCATCAACCGTTAGAATTCTTACCCGCGTTAAATCAGGCAATGGATAAGAGGGCATCACCTTATCGATATTTTCCGATGCCGGAGGGATAGCGAACTGTGAGGTAAAATAGAAACGACTACCATGATTCTCACGACTCTCCACCCAGATTGAACCATTCATCAGTTCCACTAAACGTTTTGTGATCGCTAAACCTAATCCCGTTCCCCCATACTGCCGGGTCGTTGAACCATCCGCCTGGGAAAAGTTTTCAAAAATCTGTTCCTGGTTCTCCACTGGAATACCAATTCCGGTATCGATCACTGCAAAACGAAGGATAATCTCCTGCGACACCTCTTTGGATTTAACACCGTAGAGGTTCTGGAGGTTATTGCGCTCCAATGAAGCGGTAAAGTTAATCTCCCCTTTTGAGGTAAATTTTATCGCATTATTCACCAGATTAATAATAATCTGTCGCAGACGGGTAGGATCGCCCATCAGCACGGTCGGTATATCGGGCTCAATATCAATGGTGAGCTCCAGACGTTTTTTATCCGCCTGAAGCGCCAACGTCTCACACGCGCCTTCGGTAATCTTGCGCAAATTAAAGGGGATATATTCAAGTTCCAGTTTACCCGCCTCAATTTTAGAGAAATCAAGGATACTATTGAGCAGACCCAAAAGCGACTCCGCCGACTGCTGCACAATAGTAAGATACTGCTCTTGATCTTTGGTCAGCGTGGTCTCTAAAACAAGATCGGTCATCCCAATAATGGCATTCATGGGACTACGAATCTCATGGCTCATATTGGCCAGAAACTGACTCTTTGCCCGGTTCGCTGATTCAGCAATTTCTAACGTTTCTCTTAACGATTGCAAAAGCTGCTGACGTTCCGAGATATCCCGATACATGCCCTGAATCAGGGTCTGTTCTCCCTGAGTAAAGGAGACCAGTGTCACATCGGTTAACACCTGCTGACCGGAATGGTGCTGAATATAGATATCCTGATTGATCGGTTGACCGGAAAAGAGTGCATCAGCAAAAATTGTGCGATATTTTTCACGATACTCTGGCGGATAGAGCACATTCTGGGGTTGACCAACCAGACGATCTTTAGATAGGCCAATCAGTTGCTCGGCCGCTTTATTACAATCGATAATCCGTCCATCTTTTACTTCAGAGAGAAAAATGGCATCACGGGAGAGTTGAAAAATACGCCGATCTTTTTCACTGGCTTGCTGTACACGAATGAGCGCATGAAACGCCTGGGCATGATAACGGATACGCGCCACCATCTCGGCCCGATCTGGCAGTTTAATCAGATAGTCATTGGCACCCAACGCAAAAGCTTCCGCTTTAACCACCGGATCTTCTTCCGTGGAGAGCATGATCACAGGAATTTTCTTGGTCAAAGCAGCATCACGAAACTGACGTAGCAGCGTCAAACCATCAATGCCTGGCATGACAATATCGAGGAGAATAACCGTAGGCAGTTGACGACGAACCGCATCCTGCGCGCTTCTAGGATCAATACAGTGGGTCAACTCCAACCCCTGCTCCTCTTTGAGCAGGCGTCGGAGCAGTACCGCCGTCATGGTCTGATCATCAATGAGTAAAACACGGGTGATATCTTCTGCATCGCTGTTGCTTTGAATCATGCTCATCACCACAATTTACTAAAAGTTATCAATTAGTTGTTCTTTAGAGTCACACAGAATATCAAAAAAGATGGCGCGAACATCACCAAGATCTATAGAACGATGAAGACCTCATCGACATCTCGATGAGGTCACAAAACTATAGGCTTAAACATAAAAGCCACAAGCAACGTCCATGCATTAAAAGGAGGAACCCCTCTCACATCTCATTTTACCCACACCACTTTTAAGCGGCAAATTGTTTCAGTGCGGTGGCAGGAATCACCTGTTGATGCAGTGCGGCATCTTTCCAACTGCCCCCCCACGCCAAGACAAACAGTTGTGAATAGTAGACCACAGGGATATGAAAGTTGGTACCAAAGATCTGGTTCACCTTATCCTGATAGACTTCCACATTCAACTGACACACCGGACAAGGGGTGACAATCAGATCCGCTCCAGCATCCTCAGCAGATTGCAGAATATCCCGAATCAGGCCACAAACCTTCTCTAACTCAGAGAAAGCCAGCGCACCACCACAACAGGCCACTTTTTTATCAAAAGGCACGGCTTTGGCCCCAACAATCTCAATCATCTTATCTAAGTAGCGTGGATTTTCATAATTGTCACCCACAATACCAAAAGGCCGATTAGTCTGACACCCCACATAACCGGCAATTTTCAACCCCTCCAGGGGGGTTTTTACCTTGGCTTTGAGCGTATCCCAACCAACATCTTCAATGAGTACCTCCACTAAGTGACGTGTCTTCAAGCTACCATCATAGCTTTTATTATCGGCTTGCAGCGCTTCGTTGAGTTCCGATTTAATCTGGGCATCATGACGCATACGTTCGTTGGTCTCCCGAAGCGCCAGCCAACAGGCCGCACAACCCGCCACCACATCGTTATCACCCTGCTGTGCTTTTGCCATCGCCAGATTACGCGCAGAGAGCGAAAGGCGTGGCAACTCGCCCCCTTCGGCATAACCAATCGATGCACTACAGCAGTTCCAATCTTTAATCTCATTGAGTTGGATGTCGAGCATTCTGCACATCGACTCAATAGAAGATTGCATATTCACAGCCGAGGCCAATTTTTCAGAGCTACAGCCCGGATAAAAAGTGTACGCTTTCATCTATGCGGTCTCCCCACGCTTTCGCTCTTCGATCTCACGGGCTTTTTTGAGCATCGCCTTAAAGCCTGCATGACCTCTAATCTTACTGAGATGCAGAGGATCGGGTTTCAAGCGGCCAGAGGTCAGCATGGAAAGTGCCTGATCTTTCATCTCCAACCCTTTTTTAATCCCTTCAGTAATCCCATTCACCATATAGAGTTTCATGGTCAAAGCCATCTCACCGACCCGCCCACCTTTCTCCATATTCTCCCAAAGAATCTTAGCAAAACGACGTGTCACCTGATCTGGATCAGCTTGATTTTGCTCAACAGCGTAGCGTGCAAGACCATGAATAATATGGGTAATTGGAAGTTCCCGGGGACAACGAACAATGCAGTTGTAGCAGGAGGTGCACATCCACATCGACTCACTCTTGAGCACTTCGTTCTTTTTTCCGGCACGCACCAACTGAAAGATATGACGGGGAGAGTACTCCCAATGGGGGCCTAGAGGACAGGACCCCGCACATACACCACACTGCATGCACATTTTAATCCAGTGTCCCTCCTCTGAATTTTTATAGACATCATTGGCGAAAGAGAGGTCATAAGCCATTCATCGATCTCCTAATCGGGCCGTGAAGTGTGAAACAGCACTCTTCAAACAGCGTGCGTCTTTCATCGAAAGCGTTATTTAGAACTCTTTGAATGGGTTGGGGCCCATATCTTCCAGTTCATCGGCAAATTGATCAAGCAGGTTGGGCAGTTTATCGGCATCCATGATATTCACTTCGATCATTTTAACGCGTTCAGATTCCAGTTGGAGTCGGTCCAGCGTTTCAGAAACTTTACTTAAACGCACCTCTGCAAGGGCAGAACCACGCATAAAGTGACAGTGATAATCTTCGCCATGGCGACAGCCTAAGAGCAATACACCATCGTAGCCCGCAGACATGGCATCTGCAATCCATACCAGACTCATAGAGCCCATACAGCGCAATGGAATAATCCGGATATAGGGATTCATACGGCCACGGTTATGGGCCACCATATCCAATGCAGGATAGGCATCATTCTCACAGGCCAGAATCAGGATACGTGGTTTCTCTTCATCTTCATCAGGAATTTCAGCCTCTTTAAGCATGGAGCCGATCATATCCACCGAGTAGTTGGCAAAGGAGATGATCTTTTGTGGACACGCGCCCATGCAGGTTCCGCAGCGACGGCAGCGGGTGGGATTAAAAAGAGGATTATCTTTTTCATCCTCATTAATCGCACCAAAGGGGCACTCTTCAGTACAGCGTTTACACTGGGTACAACCCTCAATGCGAAAGGTAGGATAGGAGAGATCACCCGCCCGCGGATGCACCGCCGCACCACGGGAAACAGACTCCACCGCCTGAATCGCTTTTAGGGCCGCACCGGTGGCATCGGTTGCTGAAGCGGCAAATCCCATGGGGCGTCTGACAGGGCCCGCCGCATAGATACCCGTCCGCCTTGTCTCATAAGGGAAACAGATATAGTGGGAGTCGGGAAAACCCCATTTTAGATGAGGCAGTGCAGGCCCACGACGATACTGGAGATTAAGCACACTACCCGCTGTAGCCTTTTCATCAAGGGCTGAAGCATCGTCGGGCTCGACAGTATCGATATCAGGCACCATACCGGTTGCCAGCACCAGAAGATCAACATCCAGACGCTCAGAACCACACAACAGTTGATCATTGACCGCCATCGAGAGGCCACCTTGACTGTTTCGGGTTACCTTCTGAATATCCCCTTTAATAAAGATCCCCCCTTCACGCTGCACGTTGCGATAGAAATCTTCCATCTGGCCCGGCGTACGAATCTCCTGGTAGATCAGATAGGTCATCGCATCTTCATACTGCTCTTTTACATAGAGCGCATGCTTCATGGAGTAGGTACAGCAGGCGCTGGAGCAGTATGCCAGATGGTCTTTATCGCGACTTCCCGCACAGAGAGAGAAAGCCACCCGTTTTGCAGGTTCACCATCGGACCTTCGCACAATCTGACCCGCTTTGGCCATCGCTTCAAACTCTAAGCTGGTGATCACATCCGGTGATGCCCCATGCCCCAGATGGGTCAGTTTACTGGCATCATAGGTGTGGTAACCGGTCGCCACAATAATGGCACCGATACGCTCAGCCACTTCTTTTTTAGAACCAACTTGAATATCCACATCAAAGAGTCCCGGTTGACCGGAAGTCTTTTTTACAGCTGCCTCGGTATAAATGGTGATCTTTGGATGTTTTTTCACCATCTCCACCAGAGAAGCCAATGGATTCTCCTGAATATCCCTGTAAGGTGCTTTTGAGGGGGAGACCTTATGCATATGGTTGAGCATACCGCCTAAGTGCATCTCCTTTTCAACCAAAACCACTTCATAGCCGGTTTCAGCGGCTTCTGTTGCTGCAGTAAGCCCGGAGAGACCACCGCCTATAACAAGAATACGCTTTGAGAAGCCATCGGCTTCAAAGGGCTCTGGTGCATCCATCTTTTTAACTTTAACACAGCCAAAGCGCACATAGTCTTCTGCCATCATCTGGCAATCTTCTTCAAAGACCTCCTGATCATCCTCTTCAAGCATATGCTGGGTATAGACCACCTGCTCACGCAGACTGACACGGTCCATAACGGCGGTATTAAAGCGAAAGGTCTCCACATGCACTCGCGGAGAGCAGGCGGCGATGACCAGAGCATTTACCCCCTCATTGGCCATATCATCGCGGATCATCTGTACGCCCTCTTCACCGCAGAGATAGTCATGATTTTTGACCACAGGAACGCGCATCTCTTGGGTGGCGATGGACGCAAGTCCTTTAACATCCAGCGCTTCACCGATTCCGCAGCCGGTGCAAAAATAGCAACCGATCTTTTTCTCTTCCATCGTCCCTTATCCTCTCGCTTTGACCACGGTTTGAATCGCTTTGAGCGCGCCAGCAGTACTGGCCTGCACAGAACTGGCTACATCCAATGGTCCTGTCGTGCAACCACAGGCGATGATCTCTCCACTAGAGACAAAACCATAGTCGTCGTACACCACACCTTCAGCAGGAATGTGATTCAAAGCGGTATTGGGTTGCATGCCCGTCGCTAAAACCACCAGATCATAGGCGTCGGCATAACGTTCTCCGGTGAGGGTATCTTCACCAATGATAATAGGATTTTTTGTTGCGGGATCTTCTTTGATGCGGGCAGGCTTTGATTTAATCCAACGAATCCCTTCGTCGGCTTCCACACGTTGCTGAAATGCTTCATAGCGATCCATGGCGCGAAGGTCGATATAGTAGATCGTCACTTCAGCATCAGGATACTGTTCACGAACGTACAAAGCCTGTTTCATGGAGGCTAAACAGCAGATGCGGGAGCAGTAAGGGAGGTGGTTGTGATCGCGGGAACCGGCACACTGAATGAAAGCGACCTTTTTTGCCTCTTTACCATCCGATGCACGGATAATTTTGCCGCCTGTTGGACCCAATTTGTTGGCAATGCGCTCAAAACGCATGTTGGTGGTAACATTCTTCAATTCACCAAATCCGTAAGGGCGGATTTTTGCTGCATCGTAGGGTGTCCAACCGGTGGTCCAGACAATACTGGCAATGGGTATTTCAACGGTTTTAACTTCCATATCCGGCTCAATTGCCTGGACAGGACAGCGTTCGGCCAACGCTTTGGCTTCGTCTGTTTGAGCGAAGGCTTCATTCATTACGTACCAGTTTGGAAAAGCCATCGGGTGGGGGCGATGGATTGCGGTGGTTTTTGAAAGGTTAAAATCAAAAGGGTGATCCACTTCCGTGTTGCATGCTTTAGCACAGTCGCCACAGCCGGTACATTTCTCATTAACAAAGCGTGGATTTTGACGAATTTTAACCGTATAGTTTCCCCTTTCACCCTGAATGTCTGCAACTTCAGCCATGGTAAAATAGCGGATGCAAGGATTATTACGTATGCGCTGGAAATTGATCTCAAGACCGCAGGCCGGAGTACACAATTTAGGAAAATATTGATTAAGCTGTGCGACACGTCCACCCAAATAGGGGCTTTTCTCTACCAAGATGACATCGTATCCAACTTCGGCGGCCTCAATAGCGGTAGTCAGACCGCTCATTCCGCCACCGACGACCAAAATGGTTTGGCTCGCGGCATTGCTATCCGCCATGCTTCACCTCCAAAAAAGGATTTGTCCAAAACTTTTATGATTATTACAGCGATGACTAAAAATGCAATTAGAATACCATAAAAAACTAATATTTGAAACGAACCGTACGATAATAAAAATAGAATCTTGTTTAATATTGTGAAATGTAAAAGTTCTTATAAGGCGTGATTGTAAGCCCTTCTTTTTCATTTTTCAATGTCTTGTTAAGATTTTTTTATTGCCATCATTTTTTTATCAGGAATAGCTTTTGCGTCAGCAATGTTTTAATGTAGCATAAGCACGATTCAATACGCCGCCTTTGTCCGCCGCAAGGGCTTTTTATAAACGGGCGTTTATTCTTGGCGGCGGCCGGCTGAACATCTGCCGTTTTCTATTATTATTTTAGGTAAAGAGAGAGATATGACTTCGTCGTTTAAACTGCTTCGCCGTGAAGAGGTTGACGCATTAAATCTAACCGTTGAATCCTATCGTCATCAAAAAACCGGTGCCCAACATCTTCATTTGGCAACCAACGATAGTCACAACGCTTTTTTGGTCGCATTTCTCACTGTTCCCATGGACTCCACCGGCGTGGCTCACGTTCTAGAACATACTGCGCTGTGTGGCAGTAAACGCTATCCCGTCCGTGACCCCTTCTTCATGATGCTCAGACGTTCGCTCTCCACCTTTATGAACGCCTTTACCTCCAGCGACTGGACCGCCTACCCCTTTGCCAGTCAATCCTCAAAAGATTTTCATAATCTTCTTGATGTCTATCTGGATGCCGCCTTTTTTCCACGTTTAGATCCCCTTGACTTTGCACAAGAGGGGTGGCGTGTTGAGTTTTCCGAAACCGAAAATCCCAATTCACCGCTCCTATATAAGGGCGTGGTCTTCAATGAGATGAAAGGCGCCATGAGTTCTCCTGGTCGCATCCTCTGGCAGAAGATGTCCCACTATCTCTTTCCCACCACCACCTATCACTATAACAGTGGTGGCGACCCCGAATGGATTCCTGATCTCACCTGGGAGCAACTCCGCTCCTTCCACGCCCGACACTACCACCCCTCTAACGCCATCTTTATGACCTATGGCAATATTGTGGCAGCAGAACATCAACAAACCTTTGAAAAACGTGTTCTGCATCAATTTGATGCTCTCGACTCACCGCCGTTTGTTCCCAACGAACAACGGATGGATAAACCCCTGATTGTTGAAGAGCGCTACGCAGTAGAGAGCACAGAATCACTAAAAGACAAAACCCACATTGTTTTAGGCTGGCTCTTAGATCAGAGTGCCGATTTAGAAACCCTTCTAAAAGCTCATCTACTCAACGGTGTCCTGCTGGACAATAGTTCCTCACCACTATTAAGGGTATTAGAGACCACCAAACTAGGCACCTCCCCCTCCCCACTCTGTGGTCTGGATGACTCCAGTCGTGAGATGATCTTTGTCGCTGGCATTGAAGGCAGTAACCCGGAAAACACCGCTCAGGTTGAACAACTGATTCTCAACACCTTAAAAGAGGTTGCAGAAAAAGGCGTGGATAAAGAACGGGTTCATGCGGTATTTCATCAACTGGAACTCTCTCGCCGGGAGGTGGGAGGTGATGGTATGCCCTATGGTCTGAAACTCATGCTCACCGCCCTGCCCGCCGCGCTACATGGGGGTGATTTTGTCGGTATTCTTGCCTTGGATCCCGTACTGGAAAAACTGCGTCACCAGATCGATAATCCCGATTTTATCCCCAACCTCATTCGAGAACAACTCTTAAACAATCATCACCGTGTCCTCTTAACCCTTAAACCCGATGATCAACTGGCGGCACAAAAACAGCAGGCCGAAAGACAAAGATTGGATGCCATCCTCTCCGCCATGAAAGAGAAAGAGCGGCAGCATGTGATCCGCCAGACTCTCTCCTTAAAAGAGCGGCAGATGCAGGAGGATGATCCTGATATCCTACCTAAAGTAGGATTAGAGGATGTACCTGAAAAACGTTTTATCCCTGAGATCGCTCAAGAAGAGCAGGAAAAACATCATACCACCACCTGGTATGATCAACCCACCAATGGCTTGGTCTATCAACAGGTGATACTCCAGATGCCTGATCTAGAACCCGAACTCCTTGAGGTGATGCCTCTCTTCTCCGCCTCACTACCCGAGGTGGGCTGTGGTGATCAGGATTATCTCTCCATTCAGGCGTGGCAATCTGCAATCAGTGGCGGGATTGCCGCAAGAACCACCGCACGCTCTCATATCGATGATGTCCAAAAGTATCAGGCATTCTTTGTTTTAAGCAGCAAAGCCCTGCATCGCAACCATGAGTCTCTCGTGCAACTGATGGAACATACCCTGGAGCGCGCCCGTTTTGATGAACTGCCCCGCCTACGTGAACTGGTGGGACAGATGCGGGCCGCAGCAGAGATGAAGATCACCGACAATGGCCATGCCTTAGCGGTCTCCTCGGCGGCTTCCGGATTAAGCCCTGTCTCCCAACTGATGGAGTCCTGGGGCGGACTGACCGGTATTAAACGTTTAAAGAAACTGGATAATCTTCTCAATGATGCCACAGGATTAAAACAGTTTGCCGATAAACTGCATGCCATCCAGGAGCGACTGTTAAAATCATCACGACGCTTCCTGATTGTGGGAGAAAAAGAGCGCTTTGATCACTTTAAAACCAACCTTACACAACACTGGCCAATCAAAGCACAACCAGAAATAACGCCTCTTAAACTCCCCTCGACCCATCAACAAAATCATATTGGCTGGGCCACCAATACCAATGTCAACTTCTGCGCCAAGGTCTATCCTGCCGTATCAATCAACCATGCCGATGCCCCTGCACTGCTGGTTTTAGGCCACTTCTTAAGAAATGGCTATCTTCACTGGGCCATTCGTGAACAGGGTGGTGCTTATGGTGCGATGGCAGGCTTTGATTCCGACTCCGGGGCATTTCGCCTCTTCTCCTACCGTGATCCACGCATCCAAGGTACATTGGAAGACTTTGATCATGTGGCCGAATGGTTACAGAGCAATCCCCATGAATCCCGCACCTTAGAAGAGGCCATCCTGGGTGTGGTAAGCAGTATCGATAAACCCGCCTCTCCCGCCGGCGAAGCACGACAGGCTTATCATGATCGTCTTCATGGTCGTAGCAGTCAGTTTCGACAGAACCTGAGACAAAAAATCCTCAAAATCACCATCGAAGATCTTAAAGAAATTGGTACGCGCTATCTGCAACCTGAAAAAGCGAGTGTGGCGATTGTCAGTAATCGGGAAAATTTACAGCCATTAGAATCTTCCCTTGATCTTCGTATATTATAATTCTATCCTGTAGAAGGTGTATCAAAATTCATCACAAAATACATCTTCTACCTATATCAAATATTCGGGTCTAAGAGAGCGTTCGCTTTAGGAGTCAGAAATGCGTGGTATCATGTCAAAGATTGAGCAAACTTCAATCAATATGCGTCTTTTTGTGCTCAGTACGATTGTCTTTTTACTGATCGGTGTTAATTTTCTTCAGATCTATATTATCCGCTCCCAGGCTGAACAGATGGAACGGCTTATTCTGAGTGGTGAGACCACAGTCTCCATTCAGACCGCAGCAACAACATTTGGCCGCCAGATCCAAGAGTGGAAAAATACACTGCTACGCGGGTTTAAGTCTAAAACCCCACTGGATGAATTTAAATATTGGCAACGTTTCTGGGTCCGTGAACAAGGCGTACGCAATTCACTTGAGAGCACCATTCCCCTTATGGAGACACTCGATATTCCGACGCAGGCGCTCACCCAACTGATATCCGACCACCGAAAACTGGCCTCAAGATATAAAATCGCTCTGGAAAGCAACTACCGTCTCGGTGACCCCCAATCCATCTTTGCCACTGATAAGGCCGTTAAAGGGGTAGATCGGCCCTCAGCAAAGGGCATGGATGCCTTGGTTAAACAGGTATTAGCCGCCACCTTAGATACCAGAAATGAGGCCAGAGAGGCTGCTCAGTTTTATAAACAGACAGGCAACCAGCTATTTGGCATAATCCTGCTGATCTCAATCATCACATTAGGGCTTGTCGTTCTTTTTACCCGCACCATGGTCCGTGCAGTGGGCAAACTGGAACACACCGTCAACTTCTTAAGCCGTGGAGACCTCACCCATCGTGTTAAACTGACGGGAAAAAAAGATCTGGCCAATATCGGTTATGGCATCAATGTGATGGCAGATCAGATCAAATATGTGGTTCGCCTGCTGGCACTGCACTCTAAAACATTGACGGCGGTAACCAAAGAACAGGTTATTATTAAAGAGCAATTAGATAGCGATGCCAAAGGCACATTGGCTTTGGCCAAAGATGTGGTAGCAGAAAATGATAAGCTGGATAATGAAACCCAAAAGCTCAACCTCTCCATTGATGGTGCAGTAGCAAATATCAACGAAGTCACTGAATCAATCGGAACACTCTCTGATAATGTAAATGCCATTGCTGCGGCCTCTGAGGAGGCCAGCCAAAATGTAAACACCATGGCCTCAGCCGCCGAAGAGATGAGCGGCAATATCAATGATGTCAATAATAACCTGGCGCAGGTAAATAACTCAGTACATACGGTCTCCGGTGCGGTTGATAACATGACACTCGCCTTAACAAACGTGCGTAAGCGATGTCAGGAAGCGGATGAACTTTCCACCAGTACCAACAGTAATGTCCAGGAGATGCTCCAGGTGATGGAGAATCTGGCCACATCTGCGGTAGAGATCGGTAATGTGGTCGATGCCATTAAAAACATTGCCAACCAAACCAATATGCTGGCCCTAAATGCCTCCATTGAGGCGGCCGGTGCAGGGGAAGCAGGAAAAGGGTTTGCCGTGGTTGCCAACGAGGTTAAAGAACTGGCACAACAAACCGCCGAAGCCACCCAGATGATCGAGAAGAAGACCAGCGAAATCAGCACAAAAACCCAGGATGCCGCAGAAGTCACCCGCGATATTACCGAGATGATCGGACAGATCTCCGAAACCAACCGTGATATCACCGATCTGGTTGATGAACAGGGACACTCTGTCGAAGAGATCACCGTCTCTATGAATGATGTCTCCCAGGCCGCCGAAGAGGTAACCCGTAATGCCGCCGAGTTGAGTTCTGCAGCCGATGAAGTGGCGCGTGCCGCCCTAGAAGCCGCCACCGGTACATCAGAGATCGCCCGTTCCGCATCCGAGGTGGCCACAACCGGAGAGACCGTAGCCCAGGCCACCAATGATGCCCGTGATCGTGTCAATAATGTACGTCTCTCCTCCAGTGAGATTTTTACCGCTTCAGTACAAGTACAGAAAATGATGCTCAAAGCGATGGAGTTGATCGATTTTCTGGGCGGCAGTATCGAGTATAGCAGCCAACTCTCCGCTGTGGTTGCAGAGACCAGTAAAGCATTGAGCCTGATTAAAAAAGGCCTGAAAATTGATGGCGACGGGTTTGATGTGGTCAGCGTTAAACAAGCTCATCTTAAGTGGCTGGGACGCTTAGAGATGGTCATCAGAGGCCGGGAGATGCTTTCTCCAGAAGAAGTACTCAGTGGCCGGGAGTGTGCCTTTGGTAAATGGTACTATAGCCAGGGCGAGGAGATCTATGGCCACCTGCCACTCTTTAAAGAGTTGGGGGATGTGCATCTTAAGGTCCATGATACCGCCAGAGAGGTTGCCACACTGGTTGCGGAACAGAAACAAGCAGAAGCCGTTACCTTAATGAAGAACTTCGATACACTCAGACGTAGTATGTTTACCTTGATCGATCAACTCTATATGGTCTCTGATGATGCAGAGAATCAATCGATGATGTTCTGGAATTCGCAGATGGATGTCGGTGTCAAACAGTTTAATAAAGATCATAAACATCTGATGGATCTTTTAAACCAACTCTACCGCTCCACCTTAAGAGGCGATGGTCGTACAGCGGCTGGACGTATTTTAGATGAACTGGTTGAATATACCCATATCCATTTTCAAAATGAAGAAAATCTCTTCGAACAGTATAACTATCCAGGATTGCAAGAGCAGGTGATCGAACATCAAAAGCTGATGCAGCAGGTTAAATCATTCCAGTCCCTCTTCCACAGCGGTCAGGGCGCAATCGATATGGAGCTACTCTCTTTTCTACGCGACTGGTTGAGCAACCACATCATGGGCACAGATCGAAAATATAAAGAGTTCTTCCATCAACAGGGAGTTAAATAGACCGTTATGGTAAATGGTCAAGATCCTCTGTATCAACTATTAGGACAGGACCGCACCTCAAAACAGGAAGAGGAACTCAATATCTATTTAGAACTGGTAACTGGACTCAGTCACCGCTTTGCTGATGCAGAGGATCTGGATCAAACCATCCAGAGCAGTCTACACCATATTACGCAATCTCTCGATGCAGAAGCAGCCACCCTCTTTCTTTTAGATGATTCCAAAACCAAACTGCGTTGTCACACTTCAGTAGGCCCTGTTAACATCACCGGTTTAGAGTTGAGCGCCACAGAGGGGGTTGTGGGTCGTTCCATTCGAGAAAAAAAAGCCATTCTTGTTGAACAGACCCAAACAGACCCCCACTTTACCGGTAACATCGATAAACAGACCGGCTTTCGTTCACAAGCGATTCTCTGTGCACCGATGCGGGTGGGAGAAGAGACTATCGGCGCTCTGGAAGTACTCAATAAAAAAGAGGGCCAATCGTTCTCCGAACAGGATCGCTGCGTACTCTCAGCCCTCGCCGCCTCCGCCGCACTCGCCATTAACAGTACCCGCTTTACCTTAGCCCGCATTAAACAGGAGCAGATGACACAAGAGTTGGCGATGGCAAGAGCAATCCAGGAGAGTTTCTTCCCGATAACCCAGACGGATGATCACCCTGTTCATGGCATTAATCGCTCTGCAAAAGAGGTCTCCGGCGATTTTTTTGATATCCTCCATCGCCAAGATGGCCGCTATTTTTTTGCGGTGGGCGATGTTGCTGGAAAGGGAATAAAAGCGGCACTTCTCACCGCACAAACCTCCAGCCTGCTGCGCTATCTTGGTAAAGAGATCCACGCTCCAGGTGAGTTGCTCTCTATCGTTAACCAAGAACTGATTCAGGTTCGGGAGTTGGGTATGTTTGTCACGCTCATTGCTGGCTTCTACGACCCTCAGACACACGAACTCTGCTTCGCTAATGCCGGCCATGTCCCACCACTGATTCACGTCGGCGGCTCACGCTTCCACACCTTAGAGGGGAGCCAACTTCCTTTAGGTATTCTGAACAATCAAACGTTTCCTGAATCTTACTACCATCTGCAAGATAAATCCTGCTATCTCTATACCGATGGTGTCGTTGAACTCTCCCCCTCCTGCGATATTCTTATCTCCACAAAAATATTAAAACACTCCATCCAAAGATTGGCAAAAGTCCCCCCCATACAGCGTTTAAAAGATCTGATTGGTATGGATGATGGTGATGCCATACTCCATGATGATATGACCATGCTGGTCATCGAACACTGATTTTTAAATCTGATCTTGACTTAACTTAAGTCTGTATCTTGCTTCTTGTATAATACACTTTTACAATAGGGCGGTTGTCTGTTCTTCTCAAAACTGATAAAAGGAGTATGGCGTTGATCTTTCTGGTCACCGGTGGTGCAGGCTTTATTGGTAGCCACCTTTGTGAAATGTTACTCAATCAAGGAGAAGAGGTGCGGTTGGTGGATGATTTTTCCACCGGACGAAAAGAGAACCTGAAAACCTTCATCCATCATAAAAATCTCATCCTGCATCAAATTGATATCCGTGATCGAAGCAAACTTGCGCCCTGCTTTGAAAATGTCGATAAAGTCATGCATCTGGCCGGACTGGCCGATATTGTGCCCTCCATCGAACACCCCTCCCTCTACTACTCTGTTAATGCCACCGGTACACTCAATGTACTGGAGTGCGCGCGAAAGGCAGGGGTAAAAAAGATCGTCTATGCCGCATCCTCCTCCTGTTACGGGATTCCCGAGCTCTATCCTACACCAGAAAGTAGTCCCATTCGCCCGATGTATCCTTACGCACTCACCAAGTATATCGGCGAAGAGTTGCTACAACACTGGCACCAAACCTACCATATCCCCTACACCTCCTTACGCCTGTTTAACGTCTACGGTCCCCGTTCCCGCACAACAGGGGCTTATGGTGCGGTCTTTGGTGTCTTCCTTGCTCAAAAAATTCATCAAAAGCCCTTCACAGTGGTTGGCGATGGCAGGCAGACACGGGACTTTGTCTTTGTTACCGATATCGCACGCGCCTTTATTACGGCTGCAAACAGTGAAAAAACGGGCTGCTTTAATGTGGGTGGTGGCGGACACCAATCAATCAATCGCTTAGTGGAACTGCTCGGTGGTGACGTGGTACATATTCCCAAACGTCCCGGTGAACCCGACTGTACCTTTGCGGATATCACCGCCATTCAAAAAAGCCTCTCCTGGCAACCTGAAGTCTCTTTTGAAACCGGTGTTGAGAAGATGCTCTCTGTTATTGAGGATTGGCGGGATGCACCGGTTTGGAATCCTGAATCTGTAGCCAAAGCTACTGAATCGTGGTTCCGCTATCTGGGAGAAGATCAATAATGCCTGCACAACAAAACTTCTACAATTTTGCTGAAGCCCTGCACCATAATTTGATTAAAGGAATCATCACAGATGCCGAAGGAGAGAAGAAACCCCTTCTGGATGGTTTACAGCTGATGCAAAAAACACTGCTTAAAGCGCGTGAAAAGTCCCAATCCATCTATCTTATTGGCAATGGTGGCAGTGCGGGCGTTGCCAGCCATATCGCCAATGACTTTATCAAAACCGCCCATCTACGTGCTGTGCTGCTCCATGATCCGGCAATACTCACCTGCTTGGCCAATGATTATGGCTATGATAACGCCTATGCCAAAGCTTTAGAACGACTGGCAGTGAAAGATGATCTACTCATTGCTATCAGTAGTTCGGGTCGTTCTAAAAATATTATCCATGCCGCCAAAACCATGAAAAAAGCCAAAGGAGAGGTGATCACACTCTCTGGCTTTAAGCAAGATAATACGCTGCGTGGTATGGGAGCGTTAAATTTCTGGATCAACTCAGATAACTATGGCATCGTTGAGATCGCCCACCTCTTTCTTTTACACTACTTAGCTGAGTGTTTAAAAAAATAATCGATTGAGTACCCCTTCCCCATGACCAAAATCTGCGATTTAGAACAGCTTGCTGAAGTCTCCCGCCAACTCCGTGCACAACAGAAACGCATTGTCCTCTGTCATGGCACCTTTGATCTGCTGCACCCAGGCCATATTCGCCACCTACAGCGCGCCAGTCAGGAAGGGGATGTCTTAATCGTTACGGTAACCGCTGACCAGTTTGTTAATAAAGGACCAAATCGTCCTGTATTTACAGATGCACTGCGCATCGAGAGTTTAGCCTCGCTGGCGGTGGTGGATTACGTCGCCATTGTCTATGAGCCCACCGCGATTTCTGCCATTCAGGCAGTATGTCCTAATGTCTATGTGAAAGGAAAAGATTATCAGGTTGCTGAGGAGGATCTAACCGGCAATATCCTCAAAGAGAAAAATGCGGTTGAAACCTGTGGCGGCATGATCTTCTATACCGATGAAATTGTTTTCAGCTCCACAAAACTGCTCAATGAACATTTTGACCTCTTCTCCCCCATCACAAAGAACTATCTGAAACGGTTTAAGGCGCGTTATACGGTCGATGAGATCATTCTGCAAGCAAAAAGCCTGAATAAACTACGTGTTTTAGTGGTGGGTGAAGCCATTGTCGATGAATATTGCTATGCCACCCCGCTGGGACAGACCGGTAAGAGTGGTAACATTCCTTCCGTTAAATTTCAATCCACCGAACTCTTTGCTGGCGGATCCTTAGCGATTGCCAACCATCTGGCCGCTTTTGCCTCACAGGTCTCTCTCCTCACCGGTGTTGGTAAAGATGAGACACTTGATCAGTTTATGCGTCAGCGCCTTGCTTCGAATGTTACCCCCCACTTTCACTACTTCGATGACGCGCCTACGCTGGTTAAACGCCGCTTTGTTGATGAGGCGATGAATAAACTGTTTGAGGTTTACTACTACGATAAATCCCCCCTCTCAACCGCACTCGAACAGAAGATTGTCACCTGGATTTTAAAACATGCCGCCGACTATGATGTGGTGGTGGTGCCCGACTATGGTAATGGTTTTATCTCTACCGCCATGGTGCAGGCACTCTGTAAAGCGTCACGCTTTCTTGCGGTTAATACCCAAATCAATAGCGGAAACAGAGGTTATCACGCCATCACCCGCTATCCACGCGCGGACTTTATCTCCCTCAATGAACCGGAACTGCGTCTGGCCGCACACAACCGTCATGACCCTCTAGAGATGGTGGCTAAAAATATCAGCCAGACTGTGCATGCCAAACAGATCGCGGTCACCTTAGGTATGAATGGCGCCATGCTTCTGGATCAAAAGAGCGGGAAAACCCACCATGTGCCCGCGCTCTCCACCCAGGTGGTGGATCGGATTGGGGCGGGTGATGCCTTCCTCTCACTGGCAGGATTAAGCATTGGTGGCGGGCTCTCTGCGGATGTGGCCTCTTTTCTAGGGAGTGCAGCAGCGGCTCTGGATGTTCAGTTTGTCTGTAACCGTAAGACCGTGGGCTCGGTAGAACTGTTTAAGTATATTACGACATTGTTAAAGTAATCGTGTACCACGAAACCGATCAAACCCATGACCATCTCACGCCAGCGTTTTCTCTATCTCTCCCTTGCACTGCTCCCTCTGCTGCTCTATTGGCAAACGCTGGAGTTCCCATTCATCGATTGGGATGATACCACCTATATCACCGATAACCCCTATGTCAATAAAGGGCTCTCCTGGAACAGCTTAAAATGGGCCTTTATCGCCTCCGATCCCTACTGGATGCCCATCACCTGGCTCTCCTATCAACTGGAGGTCACACTCTTTGGTGTCAGTGCGGCCATCTCTCATGCAGGCAATGCCCTGCTACACACACTAAACACCCTACTGCTTTTCTCTTTCATCTATCGCATCAGTCGTCTCTGGCATTTAAGTTTTCTTACCGCTTATCTCTTCGCCTTCCATCCCCAACATGTTGAAGCGGTAGCCTGGATTGCTGAGCGCAAAGAGGTACTTAGTGCCTTCTTCGCCCTGTTAACCCTCCATGGCTATCTCTCTTTTATCCATCACCGTGATCATCATCCTCAACCGCTACGCAAACACAAAAAAGCGTGGCTTCCGCTATCTATTGCACTGCTATGCTATGCTTTAAGCCTCTCTGCCAAAGCGATCTGGGTGACACTCCCGGTACTGTTATTGCTGCTCGATTACTGGCCACTCCAGCGCTATCGTCTACCATATCATCAATACCCATGGTTTGATCTTCTTAAAGAGAAACTCCCCTTTTTGATCGTCGCTTTTTTTATCATGGAGTGGATTCTGCTGCTGGCCAAGGATCATAATCTTCTCAACTCCTTTACCCAAATCTCCATAGAGCAGCGTCTCTGGGCTTTTTACCTCTCTCCGATAAAGCAACTCTTCTATACCTTCTGGCCCTTTGATCTCTCCCCCCATTTTACCCTCCCCCGCACGCCCCCTTCTACACTTCTCTTCACCATTGCTCTAAGCTGCTGGCTATTCTTCAGTTATTTTATCCTCCGCTTCTATAACAAAACACCCCACCTGGTTTTTGCACTGCTCTGGCTGTTTATCGCCTCCCTACCCACCTCTGGTCTGGTACAATCAGGCGTGGCCGTTGCAATGACCAACCGTTGGAGTTATCTACCCCATATCGGCCTCTTTATCGGGCTATTATCCTTTGCTTATCAAATTTTTCAAAAATATCCTCAAAGCAGAAAACCATTTCTCCTCCTGATACTCTTTATCCTACCTATGCTGCTCTATCAGAGCCATCAACAGATTAAAATCTGGCGGAACGATCTAACCCTCTGGCAATACGCCCTTAAAATCGATCCAGAGAATGCCACCGCACATCGACGCCTGGCCGCCTGGTATATAAAAGAGCAACAGCATCAAAAAGCGACGGAACATTTAAAACACGCCGCGCGCTATGGTGTGCATCAAGATCAGATGCATGCGCTTTTAGGATTTCATCTGCTAAGAACAGGCGATCAAAAAATGGCCCGCCGTCATTTTAATACCGCAATCTATAGCGGCCCCCCCCATAGCCTCTCCTTAGAACAGATATTGCAATTGGCCAATCGACTTTTTCAACTCAACTGGTATCCCCAAGCCGTGGGTTATTATCAACGCATCATTGATCATCCCCAATCCCATCCGCTTAAAAGCTTTGCCCGTTTCCGTCTGGCACTCAGCCAGAGTGCCCTGGGACATCATAAAAAGAGCCAAGAAACACTCACTCCTCTCTTAGAGACACTCAAAACAGAACCCAAACAACAAAAAGCATGGTGCCAAAAAATTGAAACCCAAACCGCCCCAACCAACGCTTTTAAAAAGATTGATCAAATACTCAAACAGTGGTGCAAAAAAGAACAGCCCCAAAAATCGATTCGGTTAAAACCATGAAACAACGTATAATGCCTTATCTGCCGTGGCTTCTGCTCTCACTGCTGCTGCTTGCCACCATGCTCATCTACAGCCCCAGCTTAAATTATGGCTTTCTTAACTGGGATGATCTCGACTATATCACCGCCAATGGTTTTGTAAGAGCGGGATTTCATGAAAAGAGTATCGCCTGGGCTTTCTATAATGCCACGCCCTACTGGATGCCCGTAACCTGGCTCTCCTTTATGGCCAATGTCAGTTGGGGTGATCTTGATCCCTTCTTTTTTCACCTCACCAACACACTGCTGCACCTGGCCAATATTACGCTGGTTTTTATCCTCTTCTATCGTCGTCGCAAGGATCTCTACCCCGCTTTTTTAATTGCCGCGCTCTTTGCGTTCCATCCCCGCCATGTGGAAGCGGTGGTCTGGATTGCAGAACGTAAAGAGGTACTCAGCTTTTTTTTCGGCATGCTCACACTCTGGAGTTATCAACGCTTTGCGATCCTAAGAGATCAACCTGATGCACCAGCAATTTTTAAACACCATAAAGCCTTAATATGGATCACCTTCTCTCTCTTCTGCTATCTTCTCAGCCTGCTCTCCAAACCGCTCTGGGTCACCCTGCCTCTATTACTACTACTGCTCGATTTCTGGCCCTTAAGACGCTTTGAAAAACACAATATATCCACACTGATTAAAGAGAAACTCCCCTTTATTCTTCTCGCCCTTGTGATTGGTGAGCTTATTTTTCTCTTAGCCCAGGATAAAAATATTCTCTTCTCCTTAGGCAGTTACTCCTGGCCGCACCGAATATCCAATGCCCTACTCGCCCCTTTTAAACATCTATGGCACAGTTTATGGCCTTTTAATCTCACCGTTCACTACCCCTTCAATGAGACCCCTCCGCCACTCTGGCAACCGATCTTAGCCCTTCTTGCCCTCTTAACTCTGGCGTGGTTGGCTTTTATCAATCGTCTGCGCTATCCATCGCTGCTCTTTGGTATGGGCTGGTTCTTAGTCGCTTTAGCACCAGTCTCCGGCATTCTTCAGGCAGGAATCGCCGTTGGTCTGGCAGATCGCTGGATGTATCTTCCCCATATCGGACTCTTCGCCGCCCTCATCTATGCACTCAAAGATCATCCCCTCTTGATTAAACTCCCTTCTAAAACCGTACCCCTACTGATGCTGTCACTACTCCTGTTCTGGGGATGGCGCAGTAGTGAGGAGATCAAACACTGGGAGAGTGATCTCACCCTCTGGCAGCATGCGAAAGAGAGCCATCCCAATAGCTACACCCCCCCACGCCTTTTAGGTGCCCACTATTTTAATACCAACCAGTGGGAAAAGGCCCTACCCTATATGCAAGAGGCGATTCGTTTAGGCGCCAGACATCGTCGGAATTATGCCCGTCTTGGCCTGGTTCTTATGAAACTGAATCGAAAAGAGGAAGCCATAAAAGCGTTTCGTACTGCTGCGCGCTATCCAAAACTTCCAGGAATCTCACCCCAACTCGCTTTTTTTGTTGGACAAATCCTCTTCAAAGAGCAACTCTACAAAGATGCTGAACCCTATCTTAAAGCCGCAGTCTATAAACTGCCACCAGGAAAAATGCTCCGCTATATGGCCCACTTCCGCTACGCTCTCATTTTGGATGCTACGGGTAAAAAAACGCAATCGAAGCATCAGTTAAACCATTTTTTTAAACTCTTTAAGAACAGACCCAACTTTAAAAAAGCGTGGTGTACTCAGCAACTTAACCAGACCAGCCAACACCAGCGGTTTCAACATATTCATACCCAGGTCACGCACTGGTGCCGCTGATTGATCTTTAAACCAGAGGCTAAAATTACTCGCTATTGGACGCCTGGTGCGTTATGATATCAAAAAAAGATTGATTAAATTGCTGTGATGGACGAAAAGTATACTATCTTCATCTTGTTTATGTTGGTCTCTACCACAGCAGACCGCCTTAATCCGCCCTTTTCTCCCCAATGATCACGATCTTAAAAGAGGACACGATCTTTAGATTATCGGGACAACAATATTGAAATTCATCTCATAACACGGTTGCTTTATATCACTCCCATAAACATTTATTTGTGAATCATTTGTAAGAGATATGGATACAATCAATCATCGCTCAACGAGCCAAGATAGCAATCTACCGGCACAAGACGCTCTCATTGACCGCTCTCTCTACCAGTCCGCCGATAAAATTATTACGCTTATTGCCGTCTTTGCCTTTCCTGTACTGCATGCAATAGAAATCCTCCTAAAAGATCATCAGATTGTCGCTGACCCCTCCTGGTTAAGCCAAATTCTTCTACCCGGAATCTGTATCTTCTCTGGCATCTTCTTTGCTTTCGACTTTTTTCTAAATCTAAAATACCAGGGTAAAAGTTATCTGCGCTCCCCTTTTGCCTGGATCAATATGCTGGCCATCCTCTCCATGGGCGGCTCCCTTATCTCTCAATCGCTCACCGCAATTAATCCACGAATCTTACGCCTTCTTCACACCTTCCGCGCGATCACCCGTCTCACACTCATGCATAAATCCATCTTAGAAGATGGGGTCTTAGGTCATGAGGCCATTGCACGACTCAACGAAGACGATGTGCGCTTTACCCTTATTATTCTGATTCTTATCTCTGCACTCTTAGGTGCCGTTGTCCCCACGGATGGTAACATTACCCTACTCGACTGCCTCCACCTGACACTACTCTATTTTGGTTTCCTCTTTCTCTCCCACTGGAAAACACGGCGTAATGTGTACCACATTGAGGAGGTCTTCTCCAAACGTTTAGCTGAGGCCAATAATACCCTCTACAAACGCATGGCACGCATTCCTGGCCTCACCAATCCTGAAGCCTGGCTAAAAAAGAAAGTTGAGCAGACCCAAAAGGAGACCGGTGAACCCCTCAATGAGGTCACGGTGATGGTGGAATCCCTCGATGATATCATCCATACCCTGCGCCGCTTTATCAGTCGTCGCGCCTTCGAAGAGGCCAGAGGAGAGACCGTACTGCCTGAGAAAGCCGATGTCGCAATGATCTTTACCGATATCGCCAGTTTCTCCACCGCCACAGAACAGATGCAGCAGAAAATCATCCCGGTCTTAAAATATTACTTCTCACAACTGCATCAGGGTGTAACGCAATTTTCGGGCGATATCGATAAATTTATTGGCGATGCCATGTTTATCTGGTACTACAACGCCGATAACCCAAAACAGACCGCAAATCATGCTTTTCAATCTGCACTCTTGATGCATAACTTAGGGTTGGAGATGCCCGAAAAACATGAACAGTGGCTCGAACTCTTTAAAGAGCATCCCGACTGGCAGCGCTTTCGAGAGATGCGTACCCGCTTTGGCCTCCATATTGGACCCGTTATCAGTGGTGCCATTGGCTCTAAAAAACGGGCAGATAGTACGCTGATTGGTGATAATGTGAATATTACCGCCCGCTTAGAAGCGATGAATAAAAAGTATGGTACAGAAATCCTGATGAGCCAGCCTTTTTATGACCAACTTGATTCTGAACTCCAGAAAAAATGCCGCCGCCTAGACTATATCGCCGTTGCTGGTCGAGAGAATCCACTCTTTATCTATACGGTGATTGATGATCCTCAAAATGAGAAGCTGGAGAGTCGCTATCAAGAGGCACTCACCTATTATCTAAAAGGCGAATGGCATCAGGCGTATCAACGATTTGAGCAAGCCCTGCAAGAGAATCCCAATGATGGCCCCACAAAAGCGATGATGAAACGCATTCGCGAGGTCAATAACTACTGGCCCACTTTAAAAGGCTATCTCAGTGCGCTACCTGAAGAGATGATCCCTGATTCAACACACCGTTTTGTCGAGGAGAAAACCACACAACAGACCTTCCAGGCGCCCGACTACTGGCAAGAGAAACCCTGGTGGAGCCACACAAAATAGAGATGACAATCCTATTTAGAAGGCCACTTTATATCCCTTAAAGTGGCCTTTTTCTATACACTATCCAAATATTTAAGATACGTATGAAGATCTCTTTTCAAAAAATTGCCGAAAAACATGCAAAAGATATCATTGATATTCTTAACTACTACATTAAGAATAGCTTTTCAGCCATACGCGATGATACAGTAGGTTATGAATATTTTCAGTCACTCAACTATGTGATCAAAAGCTATCCTACCATCGTTGCTCTGCATCATGAGGAGATCATTGGCTTCGGTTTTCTACACGCTTTTCATCCCGCCAATACGGTATCAAAAACCGCAATGATCACCTACTTTATCAAGCCTGAGTTTACCGGTCATGGCATCGGTTCCACCATGCTCGATAAACTCTGTGCTATGGGACAAAAACAGGGCATTACCAATATTATCGCACAAGTGGTCTCCCTGAATGAAAAAAGCATTGCATTTCATAAAAAGCACGGCTTTAAAATATGTGGTCAGTTTGAGCATGTCGGTCATAAACATGGCCGTAATTTCAGTATCACACTACTGCAAAAACAGCTTCTTGAGCACCTCTCCATGACCGTATAATCTTATAAACGGGAGCAATGTATGAATCATCATCTTACCTATTCTCTGATTATCCTCTCTGCACTCAGCATGACCGCCTGTGTTGCCGATGGACCGAGTAACCTCGGTCGAGATGGCTTACCGCGTGGCCCTAAACTCAATATTCATGGCAACGAGTATCCCAACCCACGCCCAACACCACGTTATACCTTTGCCACCATTCCCACACCCCATATCCGCATGGCCGCAAAATCTTTTACATTGCCTAACGGTAAAAAACACTGGTATGAAGTGGTTTATCTTCCCCAAGGGGGCATTAACTGGCTCCAGGCGAAATGGCTGGCAGAAGAAGCGGGAGGTTATCTGGCTTCGGTACACTCCAAAGAGGAGAATCAGTTTATTTTTAATTTGATTAAAGATAAAAAGTTCTGGTTCCAATGGGATAGCAGCCACAATTATGTGATGAGTGGTCCATTCATCGGTGGATTCCAGCCCTATGGGTCACCTGAGCCTGCTGGTGGATGGCGATGGGTCAGTGGTGAGCCTTGGAATTTCACCCGTTGGGCCTACAACAACATGCCCGGTGATCGTGATCCCCGTCCCAATGATCAACCCAACGATGCCACAGGCAACCAGAACGTCACTGCTTATGGTGAAGTCAATATTCCTGTATCCACCTGGGGAGACTTTCCTTATAAGTTTGGCTCCTATCAAAGCCGTTTTCCAGGCAAGAGCCATGGCTTTGTTATCGAGTATAATAAAAAGCCATAATCTTCGTTACTTCAGTGTCCCAATTGCGATCACATTTTTACCCACAGGGGGAGGAATCAACGCCTCAACCGTTCTGGTAAATGGAATGCCCACTTTATCATAGAGTTGCGCCAACGTAGGATTAAAGCGGGTCGCTCCCCCTATTTTATTCACAAAAAACCAAGGAACAACACCCAATAGATCAAAATAGCGGATCGTATGTAGAGTAAAGCCCGCCTGTTTCAAAACCATTGCTAATGAAGGTTTAGTATAACGGCGGTAGTGCCCCAACAAGCGATCAATCTCACTAAATAAAAAAGGCATCGCAGGCACAAATTGTAAAAGCACACCATCCGGTTTCAATCGGTGACGACACGCAATCAAGGTATTGAGATCATCTTCGATATGTTCCAACACATTGATCATAATAATAGCGTCATAAAGCTTAAACTTGGAATGTGCAAAATGCTCCTCAACGGTTGAAGAGGTCACTTCTACCGCATGATTATCATGAAATTTATCCTGTAATATTGTTGTCAGTCTCTTATCTGGCTCAATCAGATCCAATTGTTCAACATAGGGCAGCAGAAGTTCAGAGAATGCCCCCATCCCAGCACCAACTTCCAGCACCCGCCCTCTCAAATGGGAACGAAAATAGTGCATAATCCAGGCTTGGTAGTTATGCAAACCTGCAAGTGACTCTAAATCATCGCCTTCATAACAAATATTCATGGCTTCCTATAGGGGAATAATCCATAACGAAGGATACAGCGAATGGCACTGACGCCATCTTTCCAGTTAATTTTTTTCCCCTCCGCATAAGTACGTCCATGATAAACAATGCCCACCTCAATAATCACAGGAACAGGCTTTATATGAGAGATCTTGAGTGTAATTTCTGGTTCAAAACCAAAACGATCCTCCTCAATCAAGACCTTTTGGATAATCTCTTTTTTAAAAACCTTATAGCAGGTTTCCATATCAGTAAAATTTAGGTTAGAAAAGAGATTGGATAGCAGAGTCAAAAAACGATTACCAACCATATGCCAAAAATAGAGTACCCGCGCACTCTCGCCACCACGAAACCGGGAACCATACACCACATCCGCTGACCCCTGCAAAATGGGCTCAAGTAACTTTGGATACTCTTTGGGATTATACTCTCTGTCCGCATCTTGGATAAGGACAATATCTCCCTGAACGCGTTGAAAACCGGTTCGGAGTGCCGCGCCTTTGCCTCTGTTTGTCTCATGAATGCTGAGTTTAATATTATCGAACTGTTCAACAAATGAACGCGCAATATCGACCGACCGATCTGAGCTTGCATCATCAACAATGATCATTTCCAGATCAAGCCCACACCGCGGTGCATTTAACACGGCTTCGATCAAAGAGGCTAACGTCTTCTCTTCATTATAGCAGGGAATAACAACCGATAATTTTTTCACGTACAGTCCTCTACTCTCAACGGTCAACCACACACATAGATACCATATTACACGAGCAAATATACGATGGCAACAAAACCGAGTCCTCAAAACTACCGCTTATGAAACCACTTATCATGAATGCGCTGTAATGAGCCATCTTCCTGAAGAATCAAAAGCATATGGTTAATCTTTTCACGCCAGGGACTCCCTTCAGGAAGCACAATACCATAGTATTCATGCTGTAGCAGTGAACCCACCAGACGCACCCGATCCCGTCCTTCATGTGCGGCATAATAACTCAGGGTTGGTGCATCATAGACTAAGGCATCAATCTTCTGTGCATGCAACAGTTGATACGCTTCTCGAATATGGCGTACGCCCTCAAACTTAATCCCCTGCTTCTTTAAAAAGGTCGCAGAACTTGTACCCGAAACCGTCGCCACCCTTCGTCCGTGCAGATCCTCAATACCAGAGATATTTCCCTGCATACTCTGAATGGTTAATTCGGCTGTAATTCCAGCAGTGAAGTAAGCTAAGGTAAAATAGCCAAGAAACATCCAGATAATTGAGAATGAACGCCCCGAAGTCCCTTGAGGAACCGTATCCCCATAGCCTACCGATGTTCCCGTGACCGCGGCCCACCAGAAAGATTCACTCACACCACGAATATAGGATGTTGGAATATCCGGGTTTGTCTTACGCTCTAAAAGCCAGAAGATATGGGCAATCAAGAGCAAAAGCGCTACCAAAATTACCACAACATGCCAGAGAAACCCAGTACGGATAAAACGCCAGACCCCAGAGAGAAAGGCCCCCGCTTTTGGCTGTTTCCCCACCATAATCTGTAGGCCGGAACGATAGATTGGATAGCTAAAATCGACGGTCTTCTCGCGTTTGGCGGTGATGGTAATGCCGGAGATACCGACCTCAAAGCGCTTCTCCTCCATCCCTTTGATAATCTCACTCACATGATCCTTATAAACCCAACGGTGCTGAATTCCTAAATGGGCGGCAATCTCTCGCCAGAGATCGGCACTAAACCCAACCACACGCTCCTCAGGGTCGGTTGTGGTAGCGTCTTCAGGAAAGATAAAAGGCGTAAAAGGTTTGGTGACCACACGCCAGACTTTCTCTTCTGATGGCTGCGATGCGGGTGTCATTATCTTCTCTTTTCTATCTGCCTCCAAAACAGATGTCGATCCAGAGATAACCACATTATCACTTTGAGCCCAGCCTCTATCTACGATAACAATCAGGCTTCCCACAAGGAGAAGCCCAATCATTATCCGTACTCTACAAGAGATCATCGCGTTACCTGCGCTATCCATAACCAACAAAGATTAACTTAAACTCAGTTTTCCCACTTTTCGTAGTCATCCTGAGCCGCTGCGGTATCAGTACCCGTCTCCTCCTGCGCCGTCTCGCTCCCTTTTTTCTCTCCCTCAACCAGGTTGGTGAGTTGCTGCACCACCGTTAACATAAAGTGGGCCTGCTCTGCCAACGCGGCACTGGCGGCAGAACTCTCTTCAGAGGTTGCCGCATTGGATTGGGTACTCTCATTGAGTTGCTCAATCGCCTGCTCAATTTCATAGATACCATGGGCCTGTTCACGGGAGGATACATCCACCTGCTCGACAACTTGCGCTGATTTAGTAATTGATTGCGCCACATCCCGGATATCGCCCTCTCCCGCCTGAAACAAAGAGAGTGCCGATTCAATTCCTTCTTGAGAAGTTTCCAGACGTTTTTCAATATCCTTCACCGCATCAAACGCTTTATTGGAGAACGATTTAATCTCATCGGTAAAGACCGCTAAGCTCTCTTTTTCTTCACGCTTTGCCTCGGCTGTGGCATTGGTGGAGAGCATATTGATCTGTAGAATGGTATCCCGCAACGCTTTGACACCACGCTGCACCTGCTCTCCGGCCAAACTGGCGTTTTTTGCTGCCTGATTGAGCTGATCGATGGTTTTGTGCACCCTTTTAAAAGAGTCATCGGTCTCTTTCATAAGAGAGAGTGTCTGCTGCGTACTCCTGGCATTCTCCTGCGCCTTATTATTGATCTCACTTAACGCCGCTGTACTCTCCTCTAATGAGGCCGCCTGATGTGAAGCATTTTCAGCCAGAATACCACTGGTTGCTGAAATTTCATCCGAGGCCATCGTCACACTCTGGGCACTCTCACTCAGTGAATCTGAAGCCTTTCTTAAGGAGCGTGTTGCAGGAATGGTCACCGCCAGACTGAGTCCTAAACCAATGATCACCACAGAGAGGATCAAAACAACCAGCATCTTGTTGGCCATCTGCTGCTTATTCTTTGCTTTGGTCATCAAGTTACGGGTCAGCTCATCGGTCAATTCTAAGGCCTCTTCAATCTCTCCCATCAATGTCTCGGTTTCATGCTCCATCTTCTCGACGGCTTCAGTAAAATGAGAACGAATATAGGCTTCACTATCTTCATCTTCCGCAGCACCATGTCCACCGGCGTGGGCATCATGACCGCCACCATGACTTTTCTTTTTCAGCTTACCCCGCTCATCCCCAAAAGATTCCACAAAGAGGGCATGAATCACCTGTTCACTCAGATGGCGATACTCACCAAACTCCGCTTCAGTCCTCTCAAGAAGTTTCTTAATTTTAAGAAACTCCTCTTTCTCCGTTTCAGAGTGGGCCGCCGCAACCCCCATCTGGGCGATGGATCGTCCCTCCTTGACCACATCAATAAAGCGTTCACCCGCCTCTTTAAAGCGATCCTCCTCATGGATAAACTTCTCTTTATTGTGCACCTTCGCATATTGCTGAATCGCACTAAATCGAACCGACTGATCCAAGAGCTGTTCGGTAATCTGGGTTACAGCGCGAACCAAAGGGATATCCTCTTCCGCGATATCATGGATCACAACACCCAGATCATGAATAATCACATAGGAAAAAACACCTATACCTGTGGCCGCAATGCTCAAGAACAGCACAATCCCAATAATGCGTGTTCTCAGTTTCAGACGCCGTAACATATCCTGACTCCCTTTTGCCCAAGACGCTTATTTATAATACACTCAAAGGTGTTTTATAATCTTAAAGACCTGTTTCATTAAGCGCGGGTCTCGATCGATTTTATGGTTTAATAGAGAAAAACAGCCGTCACACTCGCGACAAATGTCAGCGGGTAAAAATATTGGAAAAAGATATCCATCTTTTTGGCTGTCGCATGATCATCTTTTACCGACTCATAGAAGCCTGCCACAACCGTTTGGATGATACTCAAAAAGATAAATATATAGGTGACAATGAAAAAGACATCCGCCTTAATCAGATAACCGACACTCACATCCTGGCTCATTTGAAAAGCCATTGCCGTCAGCAAACAGGTAATACCCAATGCGAGACGAGAATCAAGATGATCCGGCTCTAGGAAAAAGACCATCGCCGAGATCAGAACAATAAGTGCCAAAGGAAAATAGGTGATCACATACTGCAACGAATTTCGTTCCAGATGAACATCATAGGTGAAGATGGAGTAATCCAGAGAATAGCGTTTCTGCTTATATTGTGGATTCCGATAGCTGAAATCACGCTTGATGGTATCGATGAAAGAGAGATGGCCACCATCGATCCAGTTGCCAAAGGATGTACTGCTGCGCTCAAAGTTTACCCCCACCAGATCAGAGACTAAAACCAACGTCTCTGCCGGTTGATCTTTGGGTTCAATACGGATTCTTAAACGCTGCTTATCCATGGGATAGTCGTGAAGCGGGAACTCATTTAAAAAGGTTGCCACCACATCATAGGCCACATAGTTATCCTTTTTTTTCTCATCCCGATACTCTTCAATCACCTGTTGATGGTCAATTTTTCCAGCCACAGGTTGAAATTCAAATTTATCATCACCAAACCAGCGGAACCAGACCGTAAAGTTAACCGTGAACTCACCCGCATTGACATCTAAGGTGGAGACCTCTTTAATATCCATCCCAGTGAAGACCACAAAACGCCGTTTCATCTGTTGATGGTTAAACTCAAAGAGTTCTTTTTTCTCCTCTTTATCTAAAATCTCAGGATAGGCCACATAGGTGAGTTGATAGCGGGCCGGAACAAAGTGACCGTACTTCACCTGTCCTATAGAGATCTGCCGTTGATTAACACCCTGACGGTTAAAGAAGATATCCCCGGCAACGCTCGGTAGTGCATGCTGACGATTCCGTAATTTTTTAAAATATTTGCGAATAAGGAGGCGTTCTGGTCCCTGTTTTTCAATCGCTTTAGCAAAAAGTTTCACCGCCTCATAGCTGTAGGCGGCCACCCAATCGGGATCGCTTTGAAAACGCTGTTGAAAGTTTTGCTGAAAAAACCGTGCATCCTGCCCTAGCAATCCTAAAGGAAAAGGGGTAACAGCATAGAGACGATCCGCATAAATGCCCGCCTTCTGAATAAACGCTTCACTGCCCAGCGTATGGGGACCAATCACCTGCGCCTTCAAACTCCAGTTACGAATAAACTTCAGCGCCTCCAACGCCTGATCTTCATCCATCAAGAGCACAATCACCTGACTCTGTCCCAACACACCCACATGAGGTGTAAGATCTTTGGCTTCAAAGCTCAACGTATCCAGTTTAAGCGATGAGTAACGAGAAAAGTGCGCATACTTCATCTCTTTTTTAAATGCATTAAAGAGATCTTTACCAAAAACATCACTGCTATAGAGTACCGACACCGGTTCAGGTAAAAAGGTCTCTGATGACTTACTTTTCTTTGGCGAATGATCCTCTTTTTTATCATCCACCGGCAGTGCACCGGGAAGAAAAGCCTCTAAACTTGAGAGCTTCAATGCCCTTTTATGCCCTTTTTTCTCTGTTTCCTTATGCGCTACTTTTTTCTCTTGCTTAGAATGGGTAACCGCTTTGTGCTCCTGTTGCGCTGCAATGGCTTTGTGTTGAACGGTTTTTTCCTCGTCAAGATCCAGATCCAAGGCATGCAACACATATTGTGCTAAAAAGGAGCCCTCTAGCTTTGAATTAAACAGCAAGGAAAATGCCCAAGAGTTCTCTGCTGTGGTTTTGGTCTCACTCACAGAAGGCGCTAAAAGGGGAATTTTATGGCGTTGATAAACCTCACCGGCACCCTGGGTAGCCACATCAAAGTAGTGTCCCACAACACCTAAGAGATTCTCCTGTTTCACCAGTGTCTTGGCCGCCTCACGCGGGCGATAGCGTGATTTTTTCTTACTCTGATCATCCACCACAACCAGCTTGAGCGCCACATCCCCCAGATCTGAACTCTGATTGATCTGCTCAATCGCCAACTCAGCGCCCTGTTTCATCGCCTGACCTAACGCGGCATGGGGTCCAGAGATCGGTGCGGCCAGACCAATATAGAACAGCTCACGTTGATCCTGCTTAAGATAAGCGACCGCACTGCCCACAAAGACAGCGAGTACCAAAATAATCAACCAGGCTGTTTTCCGGCTTGTCGAAGGATTCGGCTGTTTTGCACGGCTCAATTTTCCCTTTTTAAATGCAGCTCTTCCAGCGGCAACCACAGGTGGCATGGTGATCTTCTCCCATTTAAGCGGTTCAAAGTTTCTAAAGCAGAACAGATATTATCGATCAATGCGTTCATTCAAGTGTTGCATAGACGCTTTGAGTTCAGCCATTCCCTCCAGCAGACGCGCTTCTCTTTTTTGCGCTGATAACTCCAGACGCTCTACCCGCTCCACAAGCACACGCACCTCCTGGATCTCCTCTTCAGAGTCATGTGAAGTTGCCATGGCATCGACAATAACACCGATAAACAGGTTTAATACGGTAAAGGTGGTGATAATAATAAATGGAATAAACAGCATCCAGGCGTAAGGGTTGCTCTCCATGACTGGCCGCACAATTCCCATAGACCAACTCTCTAAGGTCATGATCTGGAACAGGGTAAAAAGCGAAACGGAGAGAGAACCAAACCAGTCTGGAAAAGATTGACCAAAAAGCATTGTTGTAAGAACAGCAAAAACATAAAAAAAGACACTTAAAAGTCCCAACGCCGAACCCACTCCCGGAATCGCAGATAACATACCAGCGATCACCCGTTTCATGTTGGGCATATGCGTCACTAAGCGGAAGGTACGAAATACGCGGAAAACACGGATGATCGAGAGTTCATCAGGCAGAGGAGCCAATGAGACAGAGACAACAATAAAGTCAAACAGATTCCAACCATTACGAAAAAACTTTAATCGATAAACAAAAATTTTTATCAATAGCTCGACCACAAAAACCAAAAGGCAGAGCCGATCCAGCACCTGATAGATCTGATTCAGGGTGTCATGGGAGGGTCTGGTCTGCAATCCCAGAACAAGCGCATTTAATATAATAAAAAAGGTGATTGTATGCTGAAATCGCAAAGACTCCACAAGACTCTGCATACGCTTCCGTAGCGGCATACGGCCATCCTCCTAAAGGATTGATCAAAAACCTTAGGTCTCAATAAAATATTAAAATGGCATCCTGATGATTAAGGATGCATCATATCAGGTACAGCTATCAATAGCATGTTCCCCACGACTCTTCAACCGCTCTTTAAAGACTAATCCATTTATCAAAAATCACCATAACATCCTATCCAGGCGTCTTGGCATTATTGATTGGCATAATTGGAATAAACGGTTTTCCAGTGGATACGGACTCTGGTGCAGATGAAGCAATTGGATTTGCAGGTCGTGCAAAAGCGGCATCGATTAATGCAATCCCCCGATCTTTTCGATACGCATCCCACGCCTCATCGAGTAACTCTTCTAAAGCATCCTCATGCAACCCTAAGGCTTCCGCCATACGTTCACAGACATCCTGCCCCTCATGGGCATCTGGATTACCGGTCTCCTGATCTAAGCGCAGACTTACACCCATCAATTTAAGCGCTTCCTCCACGCGTCCCACCTCTTTGGCCAGACGACCCAACTGAAAGAACGTTGATGAAACCCCAGAGTAGTCTCGTAATCCATGTTTAATCTCTAATGAGCGTTGAA
The DNA here is from genome assembly GCA_052043475.1 of Magnetococcales bacterium HHB-1. Lineage (GTDB taxonomy): Bacteria > Pseudomonadota > Magnetococcia > Magnetococcales > JBQGBW01 > JBQGBW01. The sequence goes on along the minus strand of JBQGBW010000019.1, from coordinate 12,435 downwards.
AACGCAACACCGCATTGCCAAACTGCTTTTGATAGATTTCTACCGTACCCAACTGGTGTAATACAAAGGCTTCCGTGGATTGATCCGGTTGATGTTTCAACAGATTAAGACAGGATTCATAGTTCTGCTGGGCCTCATCCCACTGTTGCTGCGCCAGATGAATATTGGCAATCATCACCAGTGCATTCAACTGACCACCCCGATGGCCTGACTTAAGATCCATATCTAAGGCGTGTTTATATTTAAACAGCGCCTCCGCCACATCACCACGACTGTAATCCAGTGCCGCTAAGAGCTGTAGAGCTTCCGACTCTCCGGCTTGATCCCCCACCTGCTTGCTCACCAGACGACCCTGATTTAACATCTCTTGAGCCGATTGCAGATTATCCTGCTTCTGTTCAATGGCGGCCATCTGACGCCAGGTTGCCGCCACGCCGATCATGTTGCCGCTGCTGCGCTGAATATCCAGCACCTGATGCAGCTTCTCAATAGCAGATGCTGCCTCACCATTTTGTAAATCCAATTCAGCCAAACCATGCAGCGCCACCGCTTTTTCCTGCTGATAGGGCTTCTCCTGTTTGACAATCTCCAAGGTCTTCTCATACCAGGTGACTGCCTTCTTAGGCGCACCGGTCTGACTATAGGTGAGTGCCAACCAGTTAGCAACTGAAGGGTGTTCGGTTAATGACCAGAGTTTCTGGTTCTGTCGGCCTAAAGTATGAAAGAATCCCTTACTTAAGAGATATTGTGAGAGTGATGCATAAACATCAACCGCCTGCTCAGGATCATCACCCACCAAAAGATGATAAGCCGCATGATAGAGCAGATCTTCTCTAGTCTGCCCTAAGCGATTAAATCGATCCTCTTCAATCAGATTAAGATAGAACTGAGCGATGCGACGATGCAGCGCATTCTGTTCCCCTTTTTGTAATGGCGTATTCTGACGAAGCAACAATTTTAATGCCGGGGTCACATGCCATAATGCCGTATTCGCCCACTCCGCTCCCGGTTGAATCAAACCTAAATCCAATGCCATCTCAATCCATGCATCCAGATCCTGCACGGAGAGTTCGGTAATCTCCTGTAACAGATCTTTTGAGAAAGCCAACTCCAACCAGACCAAAGCATAGAGCGGCTTGATATCCTGTGAATCAAGATCCTCCTGCAACAGTGTGGTTAACTGCGCTTCCGGGCTCTTTTTTAAATTTTTCAGATGCTTCAAACTCTCTTCGGGTGGAAGAAGCGCCAATACACCACGCAGAAGCGGCCACAACCCCACATGCATGGGTTGCTTAACCAGACTTTGCCAGAGCGAAACCGGCTCTTCAATCCCTTTCCACTGTCTTTTAACCGCTGCATGGCTAAAGAGCGCCTGAGAGAGCGTGCTCTCTGGAATCTTTAACTGATTCAGATCTTCTACATGGGTATGCATCTTACGGCTAACATTTTCAGGCCACTTCTCCGCCGTCACAATCAACCGTGATTTTCCGTTAAGGTGCTGCGCAAAAAAGTTCAACAAACCCTGCAACTCTGGATGAACCCCCTCCTCTGTATCAAACACCAGATTATCCAGAATTAATAATGCTGGAAGACGCTGATTTAAAATCGCCAACAACAAACTTAAACGATCTTCAATCCGGATTGATTCATCATTTAAAGCCTCTCGCTCTTCCAATAGATTGTGGTGAAATAGCATCCGGCTTACCGCCTGTACAATGCGCGCGGTGGTCAGCGGATTGGCCTCTGAACCAGAGAGCGCAATCATGGCAAACTTTTCCGACCTTAATTCTTGCGCTAAAGAGACCGCCAAAGCAGTTTTACCCCGTCCTGCACCCCCTGTGAGCGCCAGAAAATTAACCTGACCCTTTTTTAAGGCGGGCAACAGACGCGACATCACAAGGGTGAGCGGTTGATAATGATAAACCCCACCACAATCGAGGCCAGGAAGCGGTCGTTGAAGCATAATATCACCTGTTGCATGCATCATCGCTGCGAAGTGTGATGCATTAAAAATTTTCTGTTGACTGGTTGCCGCAAAAAGCAGGGGTAATGTACCACCAGGATAACCCTGTTGTCGATCCTCTGTAAGCGCTGTGGATCGTGCCTGATTTAAAGCGCGATCCAGATCCCCATATCGACTTAAATGCGCTAAAAACTGTTGCCAACGCTTGAGCGTCTGTAATTTTCCAAAATGGTCTGGCCAGGCGATACTTAAAGAGAGTTCTTCCTGATGTGTCACGGCACGGCAGAGTGCCGCCATCGCCGCCACCGGTGCCGCGGCTTGATCGACCCGGCCAAAAAAAAGCACCGCCTGCACACCAGAATCATGAAGAAGTTCACGCCGAATCTCCTCACCAGAAATCGGCCAAATATCCCCATTCTCCTGCTCAAAGCAGAAAAACCCCTGACCCTGTTTAATCTCTGTAGGACCAATAAAACAGAGCAGATGAGGCCCGGTTGATTGAATCGCCTCACGTACCACCGACAGTGTCGCCACCGGTGTGATCTCAATGCCAAGATCATCATCCAACGCATAAGCCATCGCCGCCATCTCGGCGGCAATCTGATGCGCTGGTATGGAGGATAACATCTTAGGCTCAGAAGGCACCAGCAACAGTCGCAATGGGGGTGGCTGGGTAATGGTACAGCGTTGGGGAATAGTCGTTGTGGCTTGGGGCAGGCGCCTTATGGTAATTCCCGTAACTGCGACCAACATGATCCCCTGCTGATCACACACCAACTCCCAGGGCAGAATTAAAAGCTCCAGATGATCCGAAGCAATAAAGAACTGCAAACCCTTCTTCTGTTTCACCGTCTCTATGATTTCAGGCCAGATCTCCTGAAAACAGAGATGAAACAACTCCGTACCCACCGCAAAAAGGGTCTCTTCAGCCAACTGTGGATTCGCCATTTTAACCAACTGACGATAGCCTGCCACCGCCACCGCCACACTTTGCCATTCATGAGCGTCAACCACCACCGGCGCACTCTGCTTACCATTCGGTCTTTGCCAAAACCAGGTTATCTGCGGATCGGTGCGGCACTGGGATATCTTTTCTGTCTGAATTTGCAGAATAAACGTAGGCGTCTGAATCATGAGCTTATTATCGGCGTGGAGGCCCCAGATCGATAGCGCGGATTATCCATCAAAACCTTAAGTAGAACTAAACCAGGAATGGCCACAAGCGTAGTAAGCACAAAAAAGAGTGGCCACGACATCTGTTCAGCCAGCCACCCTCCCTGGGAAGAGAGCAGTGTTCTACCAACCGCTGAAAACGATGTCAGAAGAGCGAACTGTGTCGCCGTATAGGTTTTATTACAGAGCATGGAGAGATAAGCGACAAAAACTGCTGTTCCCATACCACCACTGATATTCTCAACAGCGATGGTTACCGCAAACATCCAGAGGTTATGGCCCATATAGGAGAGCAGCACAAACATCAGATTAGAGATCATCTGTAGAATACCGCACCACAAAAGCGCCTTTAATAATCCAACCCGGTTTGAGAGCACGCCGCCTAGAAAAACACCACTGAGTGTTGCGGCCAGACCAAATGTTTTGGCGATATTGGCGATCTCAATTTTACTGAACTGCATCTCCACATAAAAAGGGTAACTCATCACCCCAGCCAAGGCATCGCCAAACTTATAAAAAAGAATAAACGTAAGAATCAACCACCAGCCTGGACGGCGCATAAACTCTAAGAAGGGATGAACCACCGCAACCATCATCTGTTGCAAAAAGGGTTTGGCCCACAGAGGCAGAGCGGACCATTTTTCCAGATAATAATCGGTCTGTTGCTGCATTACTAAAGCGGTTTGATCTTGAATCTTGGGCTCAGGATTTAGCAGTGCGGTGATCATACCGATGATCACAAATCCAGCCATCACCATATAAGTGATTGCCCAGGAGAAATGACTGGCCAGATAGAGTGCGCCTGCACTGGAGAGCAGCATACCCACACGATAACCAAAAACATAAGCCGCCGCCCCTGCGGCATACTGATGTTCTGGTAAGACCTCCACCCGATACGCATCAACGACAATATCCTGACTGGCAGAGAAAAAGACCACAATCAGAGCAATGAGCGCGGTATTGAATGGATCAATCGCAGGATCACTGAATCCTAAAACAATCAGACTACCCATCAGTGCGATCTGGGTAAAGATCAACCATCCCCGCCGACGGCCTAAAACATTCGTTAAACCCCACAAAGGGAGATGATCCATTAAGGGAGACCAGAGAAATTTCAAGGTATAAGGCAGACCCGCCAAAGCAAAAAGCCCGATGGTGGTTTTATCCACCCCATGCTCTGCCATCCATACCGAAAGCGTACTGGCCGTTAAAGCCAGCGGCAATCCACAGGAGAATCCCAACAAAAAAATCGCAAAAACACGCGGCTCAGTATAGACACGGAATGCATCGAACCACTTTAGGTTACGCTCTCCCATCGATCATACGCCTCAAAAAAACAGTCTTAACGCCACTGCCCTACACGCTGTTTCACCGCCTCCGCCTCATCAAGACGTTGACCCTGAACCAAAACAGTATAGTAACTGGTAATCAGGTTCTCCAGAAAAGGGTAACTCCCCTTATCAGTACTTTTCTCCATCAGATCAAAGGCACGCCCTAAAAAGAAGATCGACTCCCCCACCGCACCCAGATGCTGAAGATTAGCCCCCAACTTATAGTTACCATAAATAGAGTCCGGTGCTCTCTCCACCCAGAGCCGCAATATCCTTAAGTTACGCATAAACTTATCCCGATTATCGCCTTTCTGATAACCATGATGGCGTAGCACAACCGGAACGGTTTGAATAGGATAATCTGGCCAGGCGCGATAGAGTGAATCGGCAATATTTTCGTGTACAGGATTACTAAAGAAGATCCTAGCGTCCCTTCTAAAAAGCCTTAATGCCGGTTGCATCACCGGATCACGGCCCTTAGCGATATTCTCAATGGTAATCAGAAAAGCGGGTTCTGATAAGATCTGGGGGAGCTGTGAGAAAAAAGTCTTACACTCTGGATTAAGCAGCAACGCTTCATCACAATCGACACTGAGTATCCAGGGCTGTGTCGCCTGTTGCAGGGCATAATTTTTTGCCGCTGAAAAATCATCACACCAAGTAAAATTAAAGCAGCGACACCCCATATTCTCTGCACGTTCTAATGTATCATCCGTGGAGCCTGTATCCACAAAAACCACCTCTTCGGCTACTTCAAGCAGTGGTGGTAGTGTGGTTGGAAGCATAGAGGACTCATCACGGGCGATCATGATGACCGATAAAGAAGAGGACATTAACGACACTCCATTTCGATGCAACCCACAACGCTGTTCAATCGGTCATTTTTATCGGGCTCAAATCAGGATTTAACCAAAGTGCTGTTTTAAGAAGGTGTGGATCTCTTCGGGAGACCAGCCACGTGTTTCAAGATCCGCAATCAGCGCCTGCTCCTGTTCACCCCATAACCGATACCCTTTCTGGTTATAATCCTGCTCAGACAAAATCTCAAAATAGAAAGGATGGTTCTGTTGTGGTGTCACACGGTAGCTTAGAACCTGATCGATCACATTGTGTGGACCAAAAGTTAAGACGCGGGGTGTCACCTGATAGAGCTGTATGGGAGAAACATGCATGGCGGCGGCAATAATAATTTCATCACCGCGCTGACATGTCCGTGCGGCGGCACCATTTAAGATACAGCAGCGGGAGCCTGGTTCTCCAAAGATGACATAGGTAGAGATTCTGGCACCCGAATTTTTATTCCAGATTTCAACAAACTCTAAAGGATAGATACCGCACAATGCACACTGCTCAGGATCGAGAGTGATCGAGCCATGATAGTGCAAATCGGAGCTTGTCACTTGGATACCGTGCATTTTTGCACGAACAATCGTAATGGTTCCAGAAGGGAGTTCGCCAACCATGGGCATTTTTCTCAAAACAACAATCGATCAAACAGGTGCCGATCTGTGGATAGAGGAAGCGTGGGATATTGTTTTATTATAAAAACGTCATCGAGTCAAAAGGGAAAAAACTAGGCATCTTCTAATGCTACAATACCTGGCAGAGGCTTACCCTCCATGAGTTGCAAAAACGCACCCCCCCCTGTCGAAATATAGCCCATCTTCGCAGCAACGCCCGCCTGCTTAACCGCTGCATCCGTATCGCCACCGCCAATAACCGAAAGCGAATCACTCTTAGCCACGGCCTGTGCCAACGCAGAAGTTCCCTGATCAAAAGGTGCGGTCTCAAACACACCCATCGGACCATTCCAAACGACGGTTTTAGCCTCTGCAACCACCTTGGCAAACAACTTTACACTCTCAGAACCAATATCAAGCCCCATCCAGCCTTCAGGAATACGCTCCACAGAAACCGTTTTCGTTGCAACATCACGATCAATCTTCTCAGCAATCACCGCATCCACCGGTAAAATCAGCTTGACCCCCTTCTCTTTCGCCTTCGCCAACGCCTTCTCAGCCACATCGGTCATCTCCGCTTCAACCAACGATGACCCCACCTGATACCCCATTGCCTTAAAGAAGGTAAAGGCCATACCCCCGCCAATAATAATGGCATTCACACGATCTAGGAGCGCATCAATTACATTAATCTTACCCGACACCTTAGAGCCACCCAAAATGGCTAAAAGTGGCCGCTCTGGATTGGCCAGACCACGATTAAAGGCATCGATCTCTTTGGCCATTAATAGACCCGCTACCGCACCAACCCGCTCTGCAACCCCCACATTGGAGGCGTGCGCCCGATGGGCGGTACCAAAAGCATCATTTACCGCCACATCGGCCAGACGCGCCAAACCATCGGCAAAAGCCGCTTCATTGCTGGTCTCGCCTGCATGAAAGCGCACATTCTCTAAGAGAAGAACCCCTCCCGCCTTTAACGCATTCACCTCTGCTTCAACCTTCTCTCCCACACAATCTTCTGCCAAAGCCACAGGTTGATCCAGCAGTTCACTCAGTCTCTCAGCCACCGGCTTTAATGAGAATGCCGCATTCCGAACGCCTTTAGGACGCCCTAAATGAGAAGCCAGAATCACTTTTGCATCCTGTTGCAATGCATACTGAATGGTGGGCAGTGCGCCACGAATACGGGTATCCTCACGTACCTTACCCTCTTCGGTCAAAGGTACATTAAAATCAACACGGATAAGAACCCGCTTATCCTGCAAAGCAATATCTTTAATGGTTTTTTTATTCATGGATCTAAATCGAGATTAATTAATCTATTAAGGGAGTCCAAACAACGTTCTAGAGCGCCTGCAAACGAGGAATCAGTTGACCCAGAAGCTGTTGAACCTGTTGTTGATTGGCATGAACCTGTTTTTTAAAACGTTCAAAGGAGACCGCCTCTCCAGCAATACCATTCGCATAGTTATCCACAATGCAGAGTGCCGCATAATCGAGTTCCATCTCCTGCGCTAAAATCAACTCTGAGGCCACGGTCATGCCGACAATATCCGCAAACTGACGCATCAGTTTAATCTCTGCAACGCTCTCAAAGCGTGGTCCTCTCGCCTGCCAGTAAATCCCCTCTTTTTTGACAGAGATCCTAAGCTTATCTAACTGTTGCAATAGACAATCTCGCCAGACGTCTGAAAATTGCGCTGCTAAATGTCCACGATCATCGTTAAAAAAGGAGGGATAAACGGAGAAGCCGATAAAATCATTGGGTAGAACCCAACGTCCTGGTGAAAGATCTTCATGCAGACTTCCCACCGAACCCAAAGCAAGTATCGATTGCACACCCAACTGTTTTAATGCAAAAAGGTGCGCCTTATGACGGATACGGTGGGGAGGATGATAGGTTTTGAGACCATGGCGCTGTATAAACCAGACCTGATCGCGTTGGAGGAGTGTCACCACCCCATAAGGTGTTTTCTCCTGATGTTGACTGGCCGTTTTAAAAAAATCACTCTCTAAAACACTGGTCCCACCAATCAGGGCAAAGGTAGACATCAATTTTATTCTCAAAAAGGGCTCAAAACCGTTTAAGGCTCTGTTTTAACAGGAAGATCAGGATTGCGCTCAAAGACCCCTTTCCACCAATCGGGATCTTGGGGCGTGGTATCGGGCTCTGGAGACATGACGCTCACCGCTTCTGTCTCACTTTTTTCCGTCTGGGTAAAGGGTCCGGTAAACACCCCACCAAAACGCTGCCAGAATCCCTCTTCTTCCTCTTTTGATTGACTATACTTCTGCTTACTATGCAAGGGCTTTTCATGTTGCTTACCAAAAAGCCACTGATGAAAAGAGACTTTTTTCTTCACTTCCGGTGAGATTTTAGGATCAAGCAAGGCGCTGTCAAAATTTTTATTCAGTTCAATCACCGTGCCCGTAGAGTCAAAGGTGATCTCAACACGGTTGACCACATGGCCATAAGTATACTGCTTATCCTTATAGCGTCGATCCTGAATATAGATCCAACGCTCCCGTATTTCATCCAGGTTATTCACCAGCGTTGGATTACCCAAAATTTGTTTCACGCCCTCACGGCTGGTAATCTCAGGCAGAATCTTCTCCACATCCACCAGACGGATAATATTGCCCTTCTCATGGATACGCGCCTGACACCCTGCTAAGAGAACAAGCAGAATCAAACTTGAAAAAATAGCAAAAAAATGTCTATCTATATGCTGCATGGTTCGCCATTTAAAAAATTAACAAGAGGCTTTAAGGTGATCACAATCGAATCAGATGTTTTACAGGTGTAACCTTAATCGCGCCAAAGATCAACCCACTGTTATGATACCGCTGGAATATTCAATGACCAAGGCTCTTTTCTCCCAATGGCAAAAGTGGCGTGATAACCGCGCTGAGAACAAACAGAAAAAAGCGCTGCGAAAGGCTGCATTAGCGCAACACGATCAAATTGTTGAGCATACCCTAAGCCTCACCAAAAAGCAGCAACTTGGTAAGCCAGATCATTTTCCGCTGCGCTTTGAAGTGATGATCTTTCTCATGACCATTTTTTTAGAGGATCTAAAACAAAAGCCCGATACCGATCCGCTCTGGCTTGAGTTGATCTGGGAGATCACCTTTGAGGGGTTTGATCACAGTTTAAGGAATCAGGGGGTCACGGATATTCGCATCGCCAGCAAAATGCGTAAAATTTTCATGGATGCCACCGGTCGCCGTCACGCTTATCTCAGTGCCATAAAAGCAAAAGATCAAAAAACGCTCTATGAAGCCATCCAACGCAATATTCTTGAGATTTCAGAGAACGATCAGAATAGCGAAGATCCACGGATCAATCGATTAATCCGTGCGGCAAAAAAGTATGATCAATGTCAACTTCTTAGCTTCTGTGATAAAAACGCAGCAGGCACATGAACCACAATTTAAATCACGCAGCCAAAAATGTTGCTACAGATTATACAATCGCGCGCATCAGGTAAGCATAACGCTGCATAAAGACCCGGACACCATCGGCATACTTCCATGGTTCAACCTGCACATCCAGCATCAGTTCTGCTTGATCCACACTCCGCTCATCCTGCGCTTCACCATCAACAAACTCAAAGGGACCATCATAGATGCCCATATAAGTCATCACATTATGGCGTTTCAACCAGGGTTCTCCTCCACGAACCTGGCTCATCGCTCCTTGCCAGGGATCATAATCGATCCTTTTGACCACCGCCTGAGTATGAGTATCCGCCGTGAACAGCAGTCGATGATAGCTTAACGCATCCTCTGCAATAAGCAGGTCGGTCACACCAATTTCTTCGCCCATCTCTTTGCGGGCATTCTCATCAAAGATCGTACAGGTGAGTTCTTTTTTTTCACTGACCACATGCCCTCCAACCGCTTTATCCCACATATAGGGGTTTTCAGGTTTATCGCCGCGCTGCACCAGGCGGATACGACCATCCCGCCTTAAAAGGATAATATGAACCACCGGTACAGCCAGAGGTGCCTCTCCCAAAGCTAGAGCCTGTTGACGGATCTCTGCGAGCAGTGCGGTACGTTCCATGGTCTTGACATAAACACCCTGTTTATCGGTCGCATGCAGTTGCTCAGACATTGCCTTCTCCTGGAATATTGATACCAAATGCATCGATCATATGGCAGGTTTCATCACGCTCAAAAGCATACGCTGCACTTTGCCGATCCATCCCCACTTCAAGATCTCTCTGCATAGCATCCTCCTTCAGTTGTTCATAGCATAAAAACTCCTCCATAGAGAGCACAACCGCAACAGGCCGACCCGCTTCCTCAATGAGAACCGATTCAGACGCCACCTGATCTATCAATACACCAAATTGATCTTCTGCCGCTTTTTTTGAGATCGTTTTCATTTAAAAATCCACCTGAAAAAAAATCTTAAAATTTATTATAGCGCGCTTCAATAAAAGGGGTCTACATTCAATAGAGATATTTTACAAGTCGATCGGACTTGCCCCCAATAGAGATTCCCAGGCATAATAGAGTGTTCCAATCGTGCTATTCACCGTTTTACAAAAAAGATATTATTATGAGTCTAAAAGAGGCAAATGAGCGCCTGGCCGCCATTCAGGTGGTCCAGGATAGCGAGCGCAAAGCCAAGATGCATGATCCAGATATGGATCGTACACCAGAAGAGAACTGGCAACTCACCTTAAACGCACTCAAACAGCATAGCCGCAATGAAGACTGGTCGGAGTGCTTAGAAATTTTAACCTACCTCTCCAATCAAGAGAGTAATCCACAGGTGTTTAAGGCCCGTGCCCATGCCGCATGGCTGGCCCTTAAAACCGAAGCCGCCATCGATCAGGTGACCGCTGTACTCTATAAACTTCTCATCTCTCTAGGAAACGATCATCAGGCCGCCGGTCCGATCGCATCACTGGCCAACTACATGCTCCTCCACCGTACGCCAGATCACCCCAACCGACCGCTCGCCGAATCTCACGTCCATCAGATGATGATGCATGCCAGTCAGTTAGGGCCAGGAGATCAGGAGGGTTTTGAGCGCTGGGTGGTTCAAAACCAACTGGATAATCCAGATTATTTTATTCCCATTGTGATGGAAACCTTAGAAGCCTTGATCGGTAACGATTGGTGGATCGATCAACAGAAAGTTCAAAAAGAGATGGAAGATGCCAATGCTGAAAAAGCGGCAAAAACGACCCCCTCTTAAAGGTAAGCAGGAAAAAAACACCTTTTAACCTGTTTAAAATTTCCAGAAAACAGATCAAAAAAAAGCTGACAGCAAAACTGTCAGCTTTTTTTATTGAGAAAAATAAAAACAGATACAAGGCTTACTTACGTCCACCTTTCCAGGGCGGTTTCACTTTGCTGAAACGCTGCCAACTCTTACCAAGCTGTGATTTCATCGACTTCTTCTCACCCTGTTCACGCCACTTAATCAGGTTCTTCACATAGGCTTGAACATCGGGATCTTTACTGCCTGCGGTAATCTCGGCAAGAAGACCTGGCATGACAGATGCATCTTGGAGAGAGCCAAGAATTTTCTGAACCACTTTAACTTCTTGAATAAAGTCGGTCATTTTGCGACCATAAAGTGGTTTGAAGAACTCAGCAGCATAGCGCAGCTTTTTACAGGCAATGCGGATATTATGACGCTCATCATCAGAGATCTGCGTAATATTTTTGCCCCGCATTAAAATTTTATTCAAACGGCGGTTGAGCTCTTTTTCAGCATAAGTGACCACATTAACACATAGTGCTTTACGGGTTGCAGGGGAGGTTTTACCCCATTTACCTTTAGCCCAGGGCACGAAAGCAGAATTTAATTTTTTATAACGACCGCTGTCGATCATTGCCCGCACTTTTTTATAAGCGTTGGCCTGATAATCTTCAGCCAGTTTTCTCAGTTTTTGTTCACCTGCTTTAGGACCAACTTTACCGGAGATCACATCCAATGTTTCAGTGATAAAGACATCCACATCCCGGGCATTACCCATTTCACTGGCGGCCCACTTCCACTCAACAGCCATCGGTTGTGCCAGTTCACGGGGTACTGCACGACGAAAAACACCAAAGGAAGAACGGATCCGGCGAATGGCCACACGCATCTGATGAACACCACGAACATTTTTACCATCATAAGCCATTTTCTCAAAGCTTTTCATATACTTATAATTGGTCATCAGAACCAAACTAAAAGCTTCTTCCACGGTCTGCTTACGTGTAATAGGGGCTTTCTTTCCAACGGGCATTAGAGAAACTCCTTCTCCTAAAAAAATTAATTGAGATTATTTAATCAATGGAGCTTACTTTAGTAAATTTTTTTTTATTTGCCAAATTTTTTTTATGTGAAAATTTCAAGACATCTGTGATCATACGTCAGTATAAGCCTTCTATAATCGATAAAAATAGAGCTATTTCATAGAGATCGCTCTACTATGTTTAAGAAGGCACCACTTCAAGGTCCGCCGTTTATCTGGCCTCCACAAAAAAAGTGAGT
>JBQGBW010000018.1:0-53192 GCA_052043475.1 Magnetococcales bacterium HHB-1 | reverse complement strand
AAGAGACCTTTTTATCAAAGAGCAACGACTTTAACCGGATAAGCCCATAGATCAAAATCATAGAGGCAAAGATCGGCCTGGTCATCATGGCCAACCCTAATGCCGCACCAGAAACAAAGCTTGTAAAAAACGAAGGGTTTTGAAGATCTCTTAATGTGTAATAAAAATGCAAAGTGATAAAAAAAAGCGCCAGACTATCGGTCAAAATAATCGTGCTGTGACCGATCATATTGGGATTAATCGCAGCAAAAAAAGCCGCTGGAAGCATTAATGAGGTATGGACACGATATGCAATCAAAGCAATCAGCAAAACCGTCAATGTATCAATGATGGTCTGCGCAACAAGCACAAACTGAGGCGGTTCCGCCAAAGATCCTAGAGGAAAAAAAGTAAGAAAGATCGGGTAAAGCGGCAAGCGACTGGTGTTTGGAAACAGACCATGCGTATCGAGCGTCTCTGCAAAAGAGAGATATTTTATAGAGTCCGGTAACGTAAGATTCAGAGGATCTTGCGCAGAAAAAAGCAGAAACAGCCACCTTAATATCAGCGCTAAAAAAAGAATCCAGAACAGACGTTGCATTATTGAAGCAGAACGGAAATAAGCGAACATAAAAAAATTATTTTACAAAATGATCATCACGCCCGATCACCGCATTCAGTTTGGCAACATACCGGGAGGTATTCTGTTGATCCAACGATGCAATCCACTTCTCAAAAAGCGCGCGACGTTCTTTCATGCAGGTATCGGATATTGGCGTTGGGCGCTCAAGAGCATCCCTGATAAACTGCTTATACTGATCAACGGTCGTGGCACTATGAAATAGATGAAACATATCGTGCAACTTCACTCTTTCAGCATAGCCAGAACGCTGCGCCTCCTCGAAGCAAGGTATAATCACCGTTTTTCCCGCGATTCCCGCTTCTAACATGGTTGTTGAAGAGAAACAGCAGATAAGATCTGAGTGAAAGATAAGATCCTGAGCATCATGACTGTCAGTGATGGTTAGGTTATCGATCCGCGCAACATCCAGTCCGTTGGCTTCCAAAGCAGAATGGACATGCCGCCACCAGTCACCACCCCATTTTAATTTTATGATAAATTCAACATCAGGAAACGCCAAAGCCATACGGGCAAACTCCGCATGCGCGCGTTCAAACAGGCGGATCCACCCCAGATAGGGATTCTTTGGCCAGGGCTGGGCAAGATCATCCAACCCCATTCCAGTATTAAATGAAAAGAGCGTGGCTCTTTTGTCTACAGCCTTCTGCTCAAGGCGAGATTCATTCAGTTTTTTGACAAAATCATCCATACGCATGCAGCCTAAGGGACTGATCTTCTCAGGAGGAAGATATTCTGCCTGGATAAGCGTCTCTGCAATAACGGCGTTATGAACAATCACATGAGAACCCTGAAAAATCCCCCCCTCTCTGTTTCTCACCCGCTGAACCACCATAGCCAACTGATTAGGCTCGGTCTTAAGACACTCTTTATGCATGATAACATAAGGTATCCCCATGGCTTCAGCGGCACGCCCCCAGGAGATATCCTGGCGATACCAGAGGCAGGTGCCAAGAACCAGATCAAAGGGTTGCCGGCGATGGTATCGGCGGAGCACTTTAATAAAGAACGAATGCCTCGCCTGCTCTCCCTGGGTTACATCAGAGAGACCAACAGTGTAGAGATCATGCAGTCGTGTTTGCCAGTATTCAGGAAAAAGAATCACATTAAAGTGCGAAGCAAGACGCACCAGATCACCACGAAAGCGCGTTCCGGTTAGCGCTAAAATGGTTGGCTTATCCGGATGAATCTTTTTTTCAGAACCAATGATTTCACTTTGAGATACGATATGTTGAGCCAAACGGGGCATAATCCCCAGAGCAGCCAGCATTCGAAAAACTTTAAATAGAAAAGGACGTAAGGATGAAGGCATAAAACAACGCTGCTTTAGAGTTCGGAGTGCGCTAATATAGCCAAACGCGTAGGCTTGGAGTATAGCGTTTTGTTCAAGACTCTAACAAGGGCTTTTTGCATCACGCGCGCTTTTGCTTAAATCACCTGGAAAATCCTTGTGCCAATGAAAACATTATGGTAGGAGAGAATGGGAGTTTTTGTCTCTTTTTTATTTCTGAAGTGAGGTCTCGCTTTGAAGAAAAAACATTGATCTGCAAGATACCGGCATTAACTTTTTTGATGATGATCTGGAAGAGACACCCCCCAAGCGATGGATCATCTCCTTAAAAAGCCGAAGGCGATCAAGAAATTTTTAAAACAGTAACCAGCCAACAACGCAACCAGCAATTTCACCACAAAATTGCTGAAATACTTATGCAATCATCCACTAAAGGCTATCTCATGAAAGTTCGTCTTATTGTCTTTGATTTTGATGGTGTACTCACCGATAACCGTGTAATCGTGATGGAAAACGGTTTAGAGGCGGTGATCTGCAATCGAGGCGATGGTTTAGCCTTCGATATCCTAAGAGATGCAGGCATTCCCTGTCTTATTCTCTCCACCGAAACCAACCCTGTGGTCAGCCAACGGGCAAAAAAGATCAAAGTTCCTGTGCTCCAAGCCATCGAAGATAAAGCAGAAGCCTTAAGAAACTACTGCGAAGAGCACAACATCCCCCTGGAAGAGGTGATGTTTGTGGGCAATGATCTCAACGATCTTCCCGCACTGCGCATTGTGGGCTATCCGGTTCTGGTGGGTGATGCCCATCCAAAAGCTTTTCGCGCCAACACCATCCACCTAAAGACAAATGGTGGCGCCGGTGTCGCAAGAGAGATCGTCGATGATCTTCTGAGACTTCCTTCACGCTACGAATAATATCTCCATTCACATCTTTTTATCATCCCCACAAACTTATACAACATCAGATTCTCGCACCACCACGCCGAATCAATGAGATTGTTCTAGAAAAGCGCTCTGTTTCAGCGGATACTGATCTACGTTTGGCGCGCTATTTTGGTGTGAGTGAAGGCTATTGGCTTGGACTGCAAATGGAGTTTGATTTAGAAAAAGCCCGCCGAACCATTGATGAGCAGTTGCTTCAAGAAATTATACCTATAAAGACAGTGTAAGAACGATCTAACACACCTCAATCGATGCCATCAGGATTCTTCGATCAACTCCAGGTCATTCACATACCGATAGCTATTACGTCCAGATTGCTTAACCGAGTACATGGCGTTATCAGCCTGCTCAAGGAGCTTCTCGAAGGTGATGGCATCGTCGGGGAAGATTGCGATTCCAATGCTGGCTCCTATGCTGATCTCGTGGTCTTCAATAATGAAGGGCTGAGACAGACGCTCAAGAAGCTTGGATGCGAGCAGACCTGCGTCCTCCCTTCGGGTGATGCTGCGCAGAATGACAGCGAACTCGTCGCCTCCAATCCTCGACACCGTGTCCTCGTTCCGTATCTGGCCTTTGATCGCGGCCGCCACCTCTACCAGGAGCATATCCCCAACCGCGTGGCCGTACGTGTCGTTGACTGGCTTGAAGCGGTCCAGGTCCAGAAACAGCACCGCAGCCTGTTTCCGGTTCCTCCGCGTGTTGGCAATTACCTGGTCCAGGCGGTCGATAAAGAGGGTCCGGTTGGGCAACCCAGTGAGGAAATCGTGATGGGCGCGATGGCGCAGCTTCTCCTCCTCCTTCTTGCGCCGGGTTATGTCGTGGAACACGGCTGCAAAGTTAGTGGGCTGGCCATCGCTGTCGGTAATGGATGATATGGTAACGAACTGCACGTATGGCTCGCCGGACCTTTTGCGGTTCTGCAACTCCCCCTGCCAGTGCCCATCCTTCAGTAGGCGCGCCCACATCTCCACGTAGAACGCTTTGGGTGTGTCACCTATGGAGAGCACGCTGGGGTTCCTTCCCAGCACCTCCTCCTCAGGGT
The DNA here is from genome assembly GCA_052043475.1 of Magnetococcales bacterium HHB-1. GTDB lineage: Bacteria > Pseudomonadota > Magnetococcia > Magnetococcales > JBQGBW01 > JBQGBW01. The sequence continues at coordinate 49,296 of JBQGBW010000018.1, read as the reverse complement.
AGCCCGTCAGTTCGGTGAAGGCAGGGTTGACATAAATGATGCTGGATTCGGCATCCGTTATAATTACGCTCTCAGAGGTGTCTTGGATCACCGAGCGATATATTTCCATCTGGGACTGCGTTTCAAGCAGTGATTCGCGATTCCGGCGCAACGCACGAATCTGGCGGCGCATGGGTCTGAGAATCAGATAATATAGGATAGGAGCGGTGAACAGAGATAGAAGCGCAGCATCGATCAGTGCGATCACCATGTCCGAGTCGGAAAGGGCATCCAAGGGAAACTGCATGATCGCAGCCTCGACGAGAAACACCGCAATCAGGATTATCCCAACTGTTCGTAATGGCGACAGGGGTGGTTGTTTGTTTTTTTTAAGCTGTATTCCCGACTCATGCATGGCCAACGCTCCGGCAAGGTAGGCGGATAACGCTCTGCCCCACCTCTTTTAGAAAAGAGGCATTAAGCGCGTTCATGTTTTCGTCCCGGTCGTGTAGAAGTTTTCCAGACCAACCCACCAACTTGAGGGGATTCCAGAGCGCTTTGCGCTGTTCTACCTTCGAGTGCAACGGATGAGAACAGTGGTGCATACGATCTCCCACTATGACACATGAAGAGCGATATGTTCGGCTGATTATACGGACTCCTTGGACGCTTCCTGCTTCGCCACGATGTGCGCCCCCAACTTCTTGTCGGTGCTGAGAATATGGTCCACCAACCACTGATTGAGAAAGTTTAGCAACTCTACGGCGGGAATCGGTGTGCCGATCTTCAACCCCTCGTGAACCTCAACCACCTTGGAAGAAAAACTGCGGTGTTGGTTCAGGTGGGTAAGGTACTCATCTTCAGAGTCAATCTCGTAATCGTACTCCTCCATCAACTCCTCTTCGGTCTCGAAGTGGTAGATGGCGTAACTCAAGAGATCCTGAACAATCTTCTCCATAGTGGATATATGAAAATCGCCAGAGAGTTTCTCCGATGCCTCATTGAGGGCGTGCACTAGAATCTTGTGCTGGTCATCGATATCGGCAACGCCGGTAATGAATTCTTCACTCCAGACGAGTTTCTTGGGCAGGTTATCCATGGCTGGTTTCCTTATCTAGCCCCTTTTCCAGGAGCTTGTGCGAGGGCTTGAATCGTGTGAACGGGTCTATCTGCTTCATAATGGCAGTTACGTTTTTTGAAACCGCAACTGGTTGATCACCATAATCAGAGCGTTATTCAGCTCATTCAACTCCTTGATTGTCATAGAGGCGGATATTTCGTCATGGGCGGCAATCTGTTCGCAGAGTTGTTGATATTTTTGATGTGTCTTATGGTGGACGGCGTCCAATTCATGCAACAGCGCCAAGTGTCCGTAGTTTTGCGTTCCTTGATCACGATACCAGGCGGTCAGTTTACACTGCTCGTAACTCTCCAGATGCGGCATTTTTCCTGTTTTAACGACACCCTGTTTCATGGCCCGCTCAATCTGCTCAAACCAGTGACGGTGCGCCACTTCGATCACCAATAGTTCAAACTGCCCACGGGACGGGTAGCCGTCTCGTGCGGCCTGCCAGATTGGATTGCTGTTATATTTGGCCAGCCATTCAGGGATTTTGTCGCCGTGCATGGGTTTTGCGATGGCATATCCCTGTATGACCTCACACCCCATACCGATCAGCATCATGATCTGATCAATGTTCTCCACCCCTTCGGCGATAATCTTGGCGTTGAACGCTTTGGAAATGCCGATGATGCCCTGGATAATGGCCAGGTCGCCCGGATCATCAAACATATCCCGCACGTAGCTTTGGTCGATTTTAAGCGCGTTGACAGAGAGATGTTTCAGATGTGCAAGAGAGGAGTAACCGGTTCCAAAATCATCAAGGGAGAACGTAAACCCTAGCTTTCGGCAGTTGTTGATGAGCCTGGCTACGCTGTTCATGTCCTCCAGAGCGGCGGTTTCAAGAATCTCTATCTCCAGAGGAACAGAACATCCTGGCGGAAGAGCGCTGTGGACGCGCTTCAAGGTATCTTCGAAGCCCTTGTGCAGCAACTGACGGGCGGCGACGTTGATGCCAATCTTCAGATGAATACCCTCCTTCCTCCACCTGCGCCAGCGAGACAGTGCCTCATCAATAACCCAGTTGCCCACTTCGATGATCATATCATCCTTTTCCAGCAGAGGCAGAAACTCGCCGGGAGAGCGAATACCCAGGACCGGATGGTTCCAGCGAATCAACGCCTCCAGACCGACCACCTCGCCAGTGGCGCAGTTAACCTGCGGCTGAAAATGGAGTTCAAATTGCCCCTTTTCCAACCCCTTGGCGATGCGTTTCAGGGTTCCTTGGTTGGCGCGATGCCGTGAGGCCAGAGTCGGATCGAACATCTCGAAGTCATTTTTTCCACGCTCCTTGGCCTTATACATCGCTTGATCAGCATGACGGAGTAAAATCCCCGGCGCAGAAGAGTCATGGGGAAAAAGCGTTACCCCCATACTGCCCGTGACCTGACATGTAGACTCCCCTATGGAAATGGTCTTGGCAATGGTGGATAGGATGCGATTCAAGACCAGTATACACTCATCCTCGGAACTGAGATCGTTGATCAGAAGAACAAACTCGTCGCCTCCCAGTCGCAAAGCCGTGTCGTTGCCGCGCAGATTTTCCCGCAAACGATCCGCTGTCACTTTGAGTACTTCGTCGCCCGCTTCATGGCCAAGCGTATCGTTTATGGGTTTGAAACCGTCAAGATCCAAAAGGCCTATGGCCAGAATCTGCGCATTGCGGCTACAGTGAGCGATTGCCGTTTTCATACGGTCGTTGAGCAGCGACCGATTGGGCAGGCCCGTGAGGGCGTCGTAATAAGCGCTCTGGCTGAGATTCCGGCTATGTTCTATCACGCTACTGATGTCATGTGCGAGGCAAAGAACGAAGGGGACAGGCGTTCCGTCGGCCTTTTTCCCGAGGGGATAGGCGTTGATATGCAACCAGAATTGGCGCTGATCCCGGATTATTCCACTCAACACATTCGACTTAGGCATCTCGCCGCGCAGGAGTTGCGACAGAGGAAAGGTCGCGTTGGTCATGCTGGCACCGTTTTCATCGGTCAACCGGGCCATAAGTTCTGTGTAGTGAAGCGCCTCTACGGACTCCGATATGGCAAACTGCTGCAACGCGGCTTGGTTGGCGTAGAGAAGACGACCATCAGAGCGCCAGATCGAAACACCCTCCGCCAACCTTTGGCACAGCCCCACAAAATCGGCCAGAAGTTGCTCTTCATGGTGCCCATTCCACTCGCTAAGCAGTTTATCTATTTTCATTCTCATGATGTTAGACCATCTCGCTTCATGTTTCTACTCAGAGGTGAAGTGGCTATACTTTATCGGACACACAAATTTGAGTATTCTTAAACCTGCTTCAAGAATCCTAAGGAGTGTGTTGACATGAGCGAGAAACGCCAGATAACCACGCATACAAATGAGTTTAAGAAATCAGCTGTTGAGCTTGCAATTCGATCAAATTCTGTATCCCAAACAGCGCAAGACCTGGGGGTGAACAAGGATTCTGTTTTTGAAGAACTCAAAACAAGCTGTTAAGAGAGGAAACAGCAATCTTTGCTCGCCATGTTGTATAAAGTACGCATTTATAGAAAAGCCCATTCAAGCGTTCTGTGTGCGTCAGATAAGGTAACAACGAATTCCAATCATTCCCTTCCTGTAACTCTGAACAGATTGGAAAGAATTTTTTCTACCGAAAGACCAAATACTGTATATTGTTGAATATATCACGTATATAGAAACAGCTAAAGGATGGTTATATCTGGCTATATCTATAGATCTTTTCTCTCGCGCTATCATTGGCGGATCAATGCCAGAACGTATCACATAATTTGGTAACAGATGCTCTTCTAAATTAAGCCGCATGAGCCAGAAAGGTGACTGTTGGGACAGTGCCCCTACAGAGCGTTTTTTCCATACCTTAAAAACAGAGCAGACACACCATCAAAAAGATCAAAGTCATGACGAAGAGAAGCAAGATATTTTTGGATATATCGAAATTTTCTATAACCACCAAAGACGCCATTCTACCAATGGCTATTTGAGTCCCGCAGACTATGAGCAACTTTTCTCAAAAGCTGCATAAACAGGTATCCGCCCCTCTTACCACATCAGTTTTTATTGGCGTCCCAGGGTTATTCGAACCCCCAGCCCACGGATTAGGAAACATGCAAAAAGCGCACAACACTTTGAAAGTAAAGCATTTTCTTCTCTACCAAAAATCAGTCTGAAACAGCCTAACCAGTTGGAATAACAGCAGAACCGTATTTCACCCACATCTAAAGTCAACGACACAATCAATTCCGGTGCCTCTCAAACAGAGAGGCAGACTCAATGGTGCTGTTTAAAAATTTCTTCAAGGGTGTTTGCATCGAGAATACGGTCTCCCCAAACTTCTAACTGTTGCGCATTAGCCTTGGAAAGCTTTTCCGGTACCCATAAAGGTAGGTCAGAGAATTTGCGCTGAAGAAGACGTTGGAGCATTTCAACTCTCCCTTCTTGGCGCCCTTCATCTTTCCATGGCTTCACCCACTCTTGAACAGTTTCCGCTAACATTGCATTTACCTCATGTAGATCAGAAATCTCTGGAATGTTTTTATCCTCAATACCTTTGAGCCTTCTTGGTAAAAGAACGCGTCGCAGCCAAACGGTAAAAGCTCTTCTTAATCTGAACAGCTCTGGCGTTTTCAGCCATTCAACCAACTGAACCAGAACCTCGCGTATGTCTTTTGGTGTTCTGCTCTGCTCCAATCGAAACAAAGCAGCCACCAGATTGCGCATTTGAGAGAGTTCTTGCCTGTTGTAGCGATGCTCATCAATCAGTAGATATTGAACCTGCAACTGAAAACATTCCAGGCCAGCCGGTGGCTGATGAAGCTGTTCTGTAAGATTTGTTGGAACTGTCCAACGTGAAGCACCGTTATAGAGAACGATGGGCAGGACTGGTGGTAGTTTATCACCGCGTTTGATATATCCACTTTTAACCAGATCCTGATAGAGCAGAGAAATATAGCCACCAACTCTGATTGACATAAAGTGGTCAACAGTGGATTGAAATTCCAGAATGATAATAAAGATAGATCCACTCACTCCCCCAGCGCACACGCCAGATGATGTCATCTTCACGCTCTCTCAAATCATCTGTATTGAAACGATCTCTAGCCTTCTCCAAGGTGGACAAGTCTAACTGTTCCAACCAATCAGATGGAATGAAGCCCTTCAAAAGATCACGAACCATCTCCTGGAAAGAAAACAGCTCTTTGTATCCATAATCGTGATCACCCACAATATCTCTTCCGAAATTTGGCGTAGCAAAATAACAGCTTTTTAGATTATAGATTAAAAAATGGTATCCAACTATAAAAATCTTGGTTAAATTTCACACCACAATTATACATTGATGTAGCACTCTCGCAGAACGGAATCAACAAACTACCCCCAAAAAGCCTAACGGCTTTGTTGCACAATTGCCGCCTGATGGTATGCAATTTATCCTTCTTAAAAGGGAAGAATGTTCTTATGGGTGTGGCAGGACAACAAGCTATCAAAGGCCAGTATCGAGTTAAAAACTGGCATAAACACAATAAAGCTCTTAAAAATCGTTACAGCATGACATTCTGGTTTGATAAAAAACAGCCTATGGATAGTATGAATCAGCCAAACCAAGTGAACCTGGACGCCCCAAAGCTTATTCAGATACAGCTGTAAACTTTTTAGAAAGACAGCCTATTTGTTAGACATGTAGACGCTTTTCGGAGAAACGCGTGTGAGAAATACCTTACGAAGGGTGCTCATTGAGTGAGTACCCTTTTTCTATTCCACTTTATTTGAAATTAGCGTAACCACTTATTTTCATGGCGTCCCCGGGGTGATTCGAACACCCGACCTACGGATTAGGAATCCGTTGCTCTATCCGACTGAGCTACGGGGACTTAAAATCATTTTATAAAAATCAAAAATCGCACCTAAAATTCTAACCCAACGCACAAAGATTGATCAATCGATAATTTCAAACGCTTCAGGTTTAAGCGCACCATCATCAAAAACAAACGCATTAAGATCCATGCGGCCATCAATGGCTAAAGAGACGATGATATAGAGCATATCTGGATAGGCGATCTGTTTAAGATCTGCTTTCGATGGAAGTGCGGGGCCTTCAGGATGACTGTGATAAATGGCCCGTACAGGCGTTCCTTTCTCACGCAGCGTTCTAAAAAGCGTCACCTGAGCACCAGGGTCTGCGAGAAACTTTTTCTTAGAATCCCCTTCCACATTATCTAAAGGGTGCCAACCTTGGATCTGCTTTCCTTCTCCTGAGAGCAATCCCACACACTCTTTCGGTGCGGCTCTTTGGGCATGCGTAAAAATTTTATTGATCACAGGTCGCGCCAGGGTCCACATTCCAGTACTCCTAAAAGGCTTTAATGGATATATGACAAACAGATCCTAATAAATATCATCTATCTTATACCGCACTAGGTGACCAACCTCAAAGGAAAAGAAGCGCCCCGCTTAATCAGGTAGACCGGTGTGGAGACGGTGTTGCAGCGTTGACAGAGCACTGGATAGGCGCCTTTATCAATGGCTGCACGCAACCGGTTTAAAGTACGGCCTCGCCAGATATCTGCAAGCGTTTTATGATAGATATTACCCAAGACCATCTGACGAGTCAGATCATAACAACAAGGCAAGATATCACCATTGGAGGCGATGGTGAGCGTATGATAAAGATGATCACAGTAGGTTCGATCAGCGTGCGTGGTATCTTTAAAGAGAGAAAAAATGCGATCATCAACCCGCATATGCGGCCAGCGCATCGCCCAAGTGGCCTGAAATGTAATCTGATCTAAATAATCCGCAAAAGCCTCCAGAAGTTCACCTTGAGGCGCTGGATTATCCCTCGGAAATTCACCAGAGATCAGAAAACGGGTCTGACTCACCACAACCTGAGGCTTATCTTTCCCCTCCCTTCGTTTATGATCCAACAGTTTTTTAATATGATCAACCACTGTGGAAAATTCACCACGACGACGGACATAATTATTCTCTAAAGCACTCTCTCCATCTAAAGAGAACTCAATGGCATCCAACTCCTGCGCCACAATCCCCTCGATTAAATCGTTGGAGAGCAGCATGCCATTGGAGACTGTCTTTATAAAAGGGATACCCAACGCCTTAACGCTTAAATGCATGGAGAGAAAACGCTTATTGAGAAAAGGTTCACCACCATGGTAGAGCACAACCGTTTTTACATGCGCTTTAAAAGGCTCAATCGACTGAAGAACACGCCTGAAAAGAGAGCCCTTCATCACCCCACGATCCAACTCAACTGTACCTGTGGGACAGTGGCGGCAGGAGAGATTACATGCAGAAGAGGGCTCAATACGAATAACACGAGGAAAAAGGGAGACTTCCATCAAACTTCCTAGGGAATAAAAACCGACTAAAATAAGCTTATCTCAAATACCCACAATTTAAAAACAAAAAAAGCGCAGAAGAGGAGGATAACCTTCTGCGCTTTAGACAAATTTTAAAAGATAATCAGGCCTGGCGATGAAAAAATCCCGAAGTTCCTCCCACAGCATAACGGGAACTGCGAAGGGCCTGCAAACGTCTGTTCTCTGAGGCAATTTGATCTGCAATTTCACTTTGATAACGCGACAGTGTGGATTGGATTTCAGGTAAACGGTTGACGATCCGGTTGAGGCGTTCTTTCCAGTGGGCTGCTTCAGGCGTTTTTTTAACCAACTCTGCCTTCTCAACAAGCTCTTTGACGCTCTCTTCCCACACCTTGGGCAACTCGCCCAAGGTGTCATCATCCAACCCCTTGGGATCGGATAAAAGATCCTGAAGTTTCTCAAGTCTGCTTAAAATCTCTTCCATGGGCTCATCAAGCTGCGGTTACCCGGTTAGAAAGTGTGGGAATAGGACCACCATTCAGAGGTGTCGCCGCCGCACTGTTATCCTGTTTAACCTGTTTAACAGCGACGCGCCACCCTTCGAGCAGCGTTCCTAATTGATCGATCACCTTTCGGACATAGGCCAGATCCTGAGTCAGATTCGCCTGAGTCAGGTACTCCAGCATAAAACCATAGAGCTTAAAAAGTTCCACAGAGAGATCGCCCCCCTTCTGAAAATCGAGGGTATTCTGCAACTCGGCAATAATGGCGATTCCTTTACGAAGGAACTCCTTATGCCCCGACAGATTACCATTCTCCTTCTCAGCGATGGAGCGTTCAAGGAAACGGATCGCCCCCTCATAGAGAAGAATCAGCAGGTCTTCACGGGAGGCGGTCTGGGTTTGGGATGTTTTATAACTTCGAAGAGCGTAAGACATTCGCGGACCTTCCTATTGCGTGGCGGTTAAACGCTGGGCTCCTTGCCATCCGTCGAGCAGCGTTCTTAGGTGCAGGATAACCCGCTCAATGTAGAGAGGATCATGGGTGAGATCCGCCTGAGTCAAGCTGTTCAGCATAAAGTCATAAAGATCATTAAGCTGTGCGGTGAGTTGCCCACCCTGTTTATAATCAAGCGTTTTCTGGAACTCTTCAATGATACGGCGTCCCCGCGAAAGCTTATCTTTGAAGTTTTCCACTTCCCCCTCTTTGCAGGATGATGCCGCTTCAGAGAGAAAACGAATTGCGCCCTCATAGAGGCGAATCAGCAAGGAGAGTTGATTTAAGGGTTGTTCACCTGCTGACATATCATTTGCTGTCGAGAGTTGTTCCATAGTTTGATCTCTTTCACGGATTAAGGTTCCAAATAAAGATCGGAGATCTCTATTATCAGGTTTCTAATACCCTAAAGCACTACAAAGCACCCAGGGTAGACATCATTGAGGCCGATTGACTGTTCAACGTACTCATCATCTGTTCCAAACTGGCATACTGTTTGGTCAAACGTTCTCGCATCTTCTCAAGACGCACCTCTTCACGCTCTATACGGTCTTCCACACGATCCAGGCGACTATCGAGTCCTTTAATTTTACTACTGAGCGATCCTGTAGAGCTATCGGTTAAGGAGTCGATCATCGTCACCATACGGTAAGCGATACCGGCGCTTCCGTTATCGTCATCATCCAACTCAGTGGTGAAGATATTTGCAGCAGCTGAGTAATCTTGTCCAATTGTTTCTGAAAATACGTCGCTATCCAGGCTTAATTTTCCGGTTTTAGCATTGGTTTCTATCCCCAGAGAGGCCAGCATATTGTAGGGACTCATGGTCGTGCCATCGGATTGAGTCGTTGAAGTGTTGATCACACTTCGGAGCATCGACTTCACACTACGCGCTAACGATTCTGTCTGAAAAAGGCCGGACTTCTGGCTGTCAATATAGTCTACAACATCATTATAGGCCGAGATAAACGAGTTAAGTGTCTCTTTGAGCGTGGTGGTATCTTCAGCAACCGTCACCGTAAAGGTTGATGCCCCGGCATCAGAGTTAAGCAGATTAAGGGTAACCCCTGTAACGATATCATCCACGGTATTGCTGGTCGAAGTCACCGCAACGCCATCAATGCTGAAACTAGCATTCGCCGCATCAATGCCTTCGCCATCGGCTGTAGGATCGGCCATCGCTTCAATGGTTGTACCATCATCAAAGCTGAGTACACTATCCCCACTACCATCAATTGTTGTGGTAAACCGCTGGTACCAGTTATCATCGGTATGAAGGTACTGCCCTGTCTCTTTGGCTGAAAGTACCAGACGATAACTGTCACCATCGTTGATCACACTGGCAATCACCCCCACATTGCTGTCGGTACTATCCCAGGTATAATCATTAATGGTGCTGGCAATCCCAGAGAGCGTTGTTCCGGCAGCAAATGAAAACTCATTTGTCAGCGTGCCATCGGTGCCCGCTGGATCATTATAGGATATGGTAATGGTCTCCGCCGCAGTCAATCCAGCGGTCAGACTGGTAACCGGCGTGCCGCTATCCTTACTGACATTCACCTGCGACTGCGCAAGCGATGTAATCGAGACCGTATGGAGACCTGCGACAGCACTACTGGAAGCTGTTGCCGTAATATAGTCTTCATCAGAGCTTGCCGCCGTATAGGGAGTAAATTCAGAAGCGCTTTTCAGCTCGCTGGCCTTATTCTCCATCGTAGACAGCTTTGATTTTAGCTCATTGAAAGCACCCTTCTGCCCTTCATAATAGGACTGGTCCCGCTTCATGGCGTTTAAGCGGGTCTGTTGTGCTGACATGAGCTGATCGACCATATCCGGTGGCAATCCGCTCGCCAGTCCCCCGAAAGTTACACTACCGAGAGCCATCGTCTTTCTCCTTGGTTAAGCGAAACTACGCTTTGACATCGAAGAGAAGTCCTTGTAGTTCGCGCATTCTTTTGGCTAATCCCTGCATATTTTTGCTAGGGATCTGCCGAACCACCTCTTCGGTCCTTTTATCAACAACACTGACAACAAAGTCATTCGACTCTTTATCGATAGAGAAACTCAGCGTTGTAAATCCCTCTAATGAGCGGTTCGCCTCATCCACAAGCCCCTTGATAATGGTCTTATCCGAAGCCAGGGGCTCAATGGGGGTAAACTCTTTCGATTTCTCGACACGACCATCGGGAAGGACTTCCTCCTGCCTCAAGATGGCCGAACCATAACCCACACGCTCATTCTCTTTTTTCTCTTGGGCAGGAACATCCAGCCGCCCTGGGACCACACGCTGCTGTTGAGATCCCAGAATACTCCCCATCTCAGGCTTACCGAGCAGTGCTGCTGTCGCCCCCAAATCTGCAATTGCGTTATTCATGCCTATTCTCCCAAATACCTATGTTCTCCCATTCACCTTAAAATTCAAAGTGACTAACCACCCAGGAGTTGCAATGCAAGCTGTGGTTGCTGATTGGCCTGCGCCAAGATCGCTGTTCCCGCTTGCTGCAAGATCGCATTTCTGGTCAGAGAGGCGGTCTCAGCGGCCACATCGGTATCCAGAATTCTGGAGCGTGATGCAGAAACATTTTCAACCACATTCGAGAGGTTCGCAACAACCGATTCAAAACGGTTCTGCAACGCACCTAAGTCTGAACGAAGATCCGCCACAGAGTCAAGCGCATTATCCACCTGTCCCAGCGTGAGGTTGGCATCGGATTGCGTGGTCAAACGTACACTACCGGCTGGCGCATTGGAGGTCGCCCCCAAAAGCACCGTCGCACTGGCTGCTTTGATCGCAATATCGATGGTTTGATCCTTATTGGCCCCCACCTGAAACTTCCAGGGATTCACATGCGTACCATCTAAAACCCGCATGGTGTTGAATTCGGTCTGTTCGGCAATACGCTCGATCTCAGACACCAACTGATTGACTTCGTCCTGAATATCTTCACGATCACTGGTGGTGTTGGAGTCATTCGCGGCCTGAACAGCCAACTCCCGAATCCGTTGCAGTGCGTTGGTGGTTTCATCCAATGCACCCTCAGCCACCTGAGCCAGTGAGATACCATCGTTGGCATTACGAATCGCCTGACTCAAACCGCGAATCTGACTGGTCATCCGATTTGAGATCGCCATCCCAGCGGCATCATCTTTAGCAGAGTTAATCCGCATCCCTGATGCCAAACGGGAAAAAGTGTTGCCCATTTTAAGCGTGGAGCGATCCAAATTGCGCTGGGCGTTGATTGAAGCGATGTTGGTGTTAATGAAAAGAGGCATGGCTCATTTCCCTATCTATAACGAAGCTGAAAAGAGTGGGCTCTTTTGCGCTTCTATGTTTACTTATCGGATCCCTTTAGCCTTGAGCTGAACGCTTTTTTCTTTTTCCATGGAAATTCTGACGCAACTCCTCTGGAATAAGGTTCTGTCTCGGCGAATACTCTTTGATGAGAATCTGCCGGCCTTGCCGATTATCCACATTAACAATCACAGGGCCTGCTAAGTTGGTCCGCATCTCCTCAGGTCGCCCCTCAGGAATGGTCACCAACGTGAAAATTTCTATATCTTCCCCTTTCTCAAGACCTATCGCTTCGGCATCCTCATCTTGAATGGCGAACTCCAGATCGTTGAAAAAATCAAACGGATTGATCACAATAAACGCAATCTCCGCTTCATCTACGGACTGAAGCCAGAAAAACGCGGAGTCTTCGCCGTAAGGGAATAGAAGAAAACGCTTACTTAAGGGGAATCCGAGGAGTCCCTCGTTGAGATAGAGAATCTCCTGCTCATCGAACTCCAGGATTCCGAATCGGGTTCCTTGTAACTCCATAATCCTTTCTCTCTCCGCTGAATTTAACCGCGACTCGAAATAATCCAGATTCACCTTGAATCTTTTGGTGGGTTTGTCTGTTCGCATTACAAGTATGCACCAGCCGTGCCAAACATATATATCAATTAAAAACAATGCCTTATAATGATATTATGAAAAATAGTGTGGAAATAATGGCAGATGTTGCCAGGGATTCGGCAGCCCATTCCAACAAAAAGAGGAAAAGATTTCCAACCTGGAAATTTTTATCCACAGCAAAAAAGACACAAAAATATGTTTAAATTCAACATCTAAACCAAAAACCTTTTCAGGAGGAAAAACACAGCAAAAGCCATAAAAAAAGCCCGACCCTTTTTATAATCAAAAAAAGAGTCAGGCCCAAAGCGTCCGAATAAACCTTCAAAAGAGCAGCAAACCTGCTTACCAATATCTAAAAAGAGAACAGTGATGTCAGAAGAACATAACCTTGACTTAAATCAGATCAAAAAAGCGCTCTTTAAAAGGCTTGAAGAGCTACAACAGATCTCCGCTGCAAGTCAGGAGAGCAGAGCCGCTGTGGAGTTGGATCAGACCCGTGTCGGTCGCCTCTCTAGGATGGACGCCCTACAGATGCAGGCGATGTCTGAGGAGAACGAACGTCAAAGACAGCAGGAGATCCAACGCATCCATGTCGCTATAAAACGCATCGAGAGCGATGATTATGGCTACTGTATCTCCTGCGATGAGCCCATTGCTGAAAAACGCCTTCAACTGGATTTTAGCATTTTAACCTGCATCCACTGCGCAAAGAGTAAAGAGCAGCACCGTTAATTTTGCTCACAAAAGATCTGCAACGCCGCTTTAACCGAAGAGATCACTTCAGACCATGACCGATTCTCTGACTGTCTAAAGAGTCGCATGCCAGGATACCAGGGCGTGCGATCCCCCATCATCGACCATCGCCACTCTGGAATATAGGAGAGCAGCGTCCAGACAGGGCACGCCAGAGCGCCCGCTAAATGAACCACCGCAGTATCCACAGAGATTAAGAGGTCCAACGTTGAGATGATTGCCGCCGTATCCGAAAAATCATCGATATGATCCGCCAGATCAATTATCTCTTCAGGGAGATTATTCACCCTCCCCTCCCCCATCTGTAAGCTGAAAAACTGACACCCAGGAAGATCTAAAAGCGGTTGAAACTGCTTAAAAGAGAGGTGCCTTGAAGCACTTTCAGCATACTGACTGTTGCCCGCCCAAACCAGACCAATACGCACTCTATCCTTAGGAGAAGATTGAAAAAAATCCATCCACTTCTGTTTTGATTCCTCAGGAACCTTTAGATAGGGCGTTTGATCCGGAATGGTTTTTAAGGTGGTATTAAAACGCAACGGCAAAGAGAGCAGTGGCGAATGATAATCCGGTGCCTCTAAAGGCTTATCACCAGAACGCATCAGTTGATCGATACAATCCATCTCTTTAAGAAGACCATGCGCCTCCTCCGTGCGCACCAACATCAAAATTTTGGCTCCCCTTGCTTTGAGCAGCGGTAGATAGCGTATAAACTGGAAAAGATCCCCCCAACCCTGCTCTGCATAGATAAGAATCACCTTATCGCGTAAAATTTCCCCCTGCCAGAGCGGCTTATCCACTTTGGGATAGATCTTAATCATATCAGGCCGCCTTCGGCGACTCTCATAGAGCGGCCAACCCTCTTTAAACTCGCCCATCATCAGAAAAACCAAACCTAAATTAAGCTGCGCATAGGGATCATCGGGCTCAAGCAATAAGGCCTGGGTATAGTAACGAACTGCACAAGCAAAACGCCCCTGCTTCTCATAAGCAAAGCCTAGATTGATTATATTTTTCTGATAATCAGGAAATTTTTGCACGGCATTTTTCAACAGACTTTCTGCCTCCTCAAAGCGTCGCAGAGAGAGCAGCGCCAGTCCTACGGATTCATGATGCACTGCCTTTTCAGGCTCCTGATGCAAAATTTGCTGAAAATGTTCTAAAGCCTCTTCATGCCGATGCATCTCATTTAAAGCATAACCACAGAAGTGCCGCAGTTGTAGAAGATAAGGGTGAAGCTTTATCCCCTCTTCTAATAATGGAAGAAGCTGGGCATATTTTTTCTGATAGATCAATGAACGGCTCAACTGCAACCAGTTATCCTGATGTCCTGGAAACTTCTCCGCCACAGAAGAGAAGATCTCTCCGGCCTCAGAGAACTTTTTCTGATAAAAAAAGAGCATCCCTAAACGGTATTCAGCTTCAGGATAGAGGGAATCATATTTAAGCAGCTGACGATACGCCTTTTCAGCAGATAAAAAATTCCCCACATCCCCCAGAGCACTACCAGAGGCCAATACTCCCTGATGGTGATCCGGTTGATACTTTAATGCACGACGATAATAATCAATGGCTAAATCACTCTTTTTCTGATTACAGAGCACCTCAGCCAACAGAAGCAAACCCTCAACAGATCGTGGATTAAGCTGCACAAAAAGGGTGAGCCGCTCTTCTGCTAAAGGAAGGTTCTCCTCCTTTTTTAACTGAAGCGCCTCTCTAAACAGTTGAACACGCTCAAAACGCGCGCCCGCTTTTGAAACCTGTTTTTTATCTTTAAACCGTGAGAGTTCACGGTTCACCTTCTCCACAAGTAAGGGCCATGCATCTCGATTCTTCTGACGGAAAAGCCTTACACTGGGATACCAGGGGGTATCCTCTCGATGGATAATCCAGCGCCAGTCCGATACAAAAGGTAAGAGCGCCCAGGTGGTTACCCCTAAAGCACCCGCTAAGTGGAGCGTCACCGTATCGCAGGTGATCATCAGATCCAACTGTGTCATAATCGCAGCGGTATCTGAGAAAGATTGAATCTCACAGCCTAGATCAAGAAAATTATCCGGTGCTTGAAAACCCTCAAGATCCCCTCTCCCCGGTCCCATCTGGAGCGCAAAAAACTGCATCGATTTCTGCTCAAAAAAAGGAGAATAATCAATAAGCTTTAATGTACGGATCTGGGCATCCAGGTTATCGAGGTTTCCCGCCCAAACCAAACCAACCCTGATTTTATCCTGATAAGGCTCAAGCCGCTGACGCCAGAAATCATGATGCAGATCATCTGAGATAAAGTAGCTGTAATCGGCTGGAATGGTCTCAACGGTTGTGCCTAAGAGATAGGGAAGCGAGAGCAGGTTGATATGAAAATCGGTTTTTGGTGGTGCGGCACCACGCAGTAAAAAGGTGACCTTTTTAAGACTGGGTTGAAATCTGAAAAAATCGATCAACTCCTCTAACAGGATAAAATAGACCCTGGCCCCTTTAGAGATCAGAAGAGGGAGGTAGCGGCAGAAGTGGATCGAATCACCAAAACCCTGCTCACAGGAGATTAGAATCGACTTTCCTTTAAGATCCTCCCCCTGCCAGGTGGGGATATAATCAAAAGAGGTAAAGAACCCCTCAAAATCGGGATGATTTAAGCGCGCCTGATAATTTTTAAACCCCTCCTTATACTCTCCTCTGGAGAGCTGCAATAAAGAGAGATTCCAGCGCGCCCAGATATCTTTTTCATTCAAAGCCAGCGTTTTTTTAAGCAGCTTCTCCATTTCAGGAAAGTTTTTTCTCGCCCTAAGAACCACCGCCAGATCATTATGAACCTTTGTACTCTCTGGATGTTTCAGTAAAAGATCCTGCAATAGATTCTCTGCCATCTCAAACTGCCCCAGATAATTATAGGTAGCCGCTAAGCCACGCTTAGCATCCAGAATATCATTCCGATGATCTGGTGCAGAGGAGAGATAGCTTTTATAGTGGGTGATGGCTTCTTTAAATTTTCCCGCTTTTTTAAGCGCCTGGGCAAGAAAAAGTTCGCTTTTATCATTCTCTGTACGATATTTTAGCGCCTTCTGATAGAAATCTGCGGCTATATCAAACTGATGCCTTACAAAATGGACATGGCCTAAATTAAGATGTGCCGCCGCACTCTTTTCATCGGCCGCCAAAACCCGCTTAAAACAGCTTTCAGCTTCAGTCTCCCGTTTTAATTTAGCCAGAGCGATACCTTTATCATTATAGACATCTAAACGATCTGGATAGTTAAGGAGAATACGGTCAAAGAGATCGTTCGCCTCTTGGAACTGCTCTCTTTTAAGCGCAATCAAAGCCAGATGACGCAGCGCACGCTCTGAAATTTTATCAATATTTAATACTTTCTCAAAAAGGTGTTGCGCCCTCTTAAGATCTTCCTTTTGAAACGCCTCAATCCCCTGCTCAATCCACTGAACCAATCTTTGCTCCACATTATCCCCCTGTAAAATATAGATAGAGATAAACAGATTTTAAAATAAGATTTAAGAATTCACTATATTCTCAATAATCACGCCCGCCATGGTTAAACCAAAGAGTGCGGGCATATAACTTACCGTACCATTAACTGCACGCGGCCGTCCAGTCTCTGTGGGTTCTGGTGGAAGGTGAGGCCGTGCTTTCTCTGAAGACCATACCGCTGTAACACCTCTTTGATACCCCCTTCGACGCAATCGAAGGCGAACCACTCTTGCTAAAGGACAGGTGTGGGTATCCATCAGATCATCCACAGCCACCGAAGTCGGATTTAATCGCCCTCCTGCGCCCATACTGCTGATGACAGGGGTATCATTTTTTAAGGATTCAACCAAGAGGTTAACTTTACAGTTAAGGGTATCGATCGCATCCGCCACCCAATCGGGTTTTAACTCCTCTAGAAGTGTTGGGATATTCTCAGGCGTTAAAAAAAGATCATAAAGATCAAGCTGGCATTCAGGGTTGATCTCAGATAGACGTTCCCCCATCAGTTTAACCTTCTTATCGCCCACACTATTTAAAGTTGCGATCAGTTGCCGATTAATATTTGTAGGTGCCACCACATCATTATCCACCAGACTCAAACGTCCCACCCCCACACGCCCCAGGGCCTCTGCTGCAAAGCCCCCTACGCCACCCAAACCACAGAGCAGAACATGCGCTGATTTTAATTTTTCAAGCCCCTCATCCCCCACAAGAATATGGGTACGTTCAAACGGTTCTGGAACAGCCATCCCCGCTATTCTCCTTTTTTAATCTGGGAATGATCCTTACAGTATTCGCATAAGCGTTCTTGATAATATCTTCCTGGGAAGTTTTTCGCAACAGAGCCAACGTTTCGATCACATACTTAATATAGCTGGGTTCATTGCGTTCTTTATGGTGCTGTTCAGGGGAGAGATCCGGCGCATCAGTCTCTAAGACAAATCCCGAATCCGGGATAGAGGCAGCAACCTTACGGATCTTTCTTGCCCTCTCAAAGGTCACCACCCCACCAAAGCCCAGTTTAAACCCCAGATCCAGATATTGATGAGCCTGCTGCAAGCTACCGCTATAAGCATGCACAAAGCCCGTTTGATCAAGCTTAATCGAGCGAAGTCTTTTTAACACCTGATCATGCGCCCTACGTACATGCAAAAGCACAGGAAGATGGTACTTTTTAGCCAGATCGAGTTGCGATTCTAAAAGCTGTTGTTGAGATTGATGGGTTTCAGCATCCAATAGATAATCCAGGCCGATCTCTCCAATGGCAATTGGGTTGATGCGTTTTAACCACGTCTCTAACTGCCCTACCGCATCTAAAGGATGATCCTTCATAAAAAGCGGATGCAATCCCAAAGCATGTTCAATCCCCTCTCCTTTTAAAGCGATCTGCCTGGCAAAGTCCATCAACCTGACACCCGGAATGATCCACTGTTTGATGCCTGAGTGTTGGCTTCTCTTTAGCACAAGAGATCGATCCAAATCAAAGACTGGAAAATCGAGATGGCAATGGGTATCAATGATCATCATCTTAATCCTGTTCTCTAACCAAACGAATCCCCTCCCAGGCTTCGATCTCTCCGTCACTCTTCGCCAGAGCTAAACGGTAGATCCAATAAAGAGATTGGATCTTTTTTGCCATTTGCTCATGTTCATCAACACCTTCTCGCCAGTTCAGTGGATTCCAACCTTGCCCATGAAAACGCTTGGGAATGATCTGATGTAACAATATCTTATCGGACATCTGTTTAGGCAACTTTTAAGAAAAAGCACTCATCATCTGTGGAATCTAAATAGTTACCCACTACCGTACAAATTCAAGAGAACCTCTACAACCTTGTCCTCTCTACAAAAGCGGGATTACATTCCTCTTGCACTCTTATCGTAGCAGAGTACGCAACAATCGGCCCTGAAAAGCCAGCATCATCGAAGGCTGACATGCTCGCTGTGGATACACTTTGGCCCATATCACCAACATATCTCCACTGTGTAGCGGATATAGCCCCCCAAAGGAAACACAAAATCTGTAGATAGGATTTAGATGTGTTAATCTTGATAACATATCCTATTTCGTCCACCTTTTTTTGCTTTGTAAAGCATATCATCTGCTGTTTTCAAAACGTTTTCAATTGTTGCTCCGCGTTTATAGGCGGCAATGCCACCTGATACAGTAATATGTATTCTGTTCCCTTGAGACTCAATGACATTTTCTTCTATTTTTTCTCTAATTCTATCTAATACTGCATAAGCATTTTTTAGGTTGATAGCTGGAAGCAAGGCCAAAAATTCTTCGCCACCATACCTAAACAAATCATCATATACCCTTAAGTTTGTGCTAACAGTTTCTGCAAACCATGTCAAAACATCGTCACCAACATGATGACCATAAGAATCATTCACACGCTTAAAAAAATCAATATCCAACATTGCAACGCAAAACTCCCCATCTTCTCTGTCTGCTCGAGCCACCTCTCTTTTTAGATATGATTCCATAACTTCTCGTGACAGTTGCCCAGTAAGAGAATCAGTATGTGCGATTGAAAATGCACTTAACTGCCTCAATTGGTCTACTCGCAAGGTTAATTTGATAACGCTCCTTTTAAGCGTCTCGTACTGACCTTGCATTAAATGCTTATTCTCTAAATCTTCAAGCATGGACTCCGCAAGAATATGAACCTCATTATGTGCTGCTTTCAATTTTTTTAACTCGTAAACGTGCATAAAATTGTTTGCAATGGATGAGTTCAGGAATACTCCAAATTTACATGACAAAGAGTTGTTTTTATTGTCTTTCACATCATGAAAAAGAATTTCCTTGTTGAAGTCAAACAGCCATCTGAGAAAATCACGATAGGATTTAGCAAGAGAATCCATAAATTCAATGATTTTTTTTTCATCAGTGGCGATTGGCTTTGGATTGCTCTCACCGTGAACTTTGATTGGCATTAGTAATTCCTCTAAATTTTGATGTGGCAAGGGTTTTTCGGACACCTGTTTATGCAGCTTTTGAGAAAAGTTTCTCATAGTCTGCAGCTCTCAAATAGCGATTGAGTACCACCTCCAATGTACCTTCTACCAATTTTCAGATAACTCATACCTCTAAACCAATGAGGATCGATATATCTTCATCTTCCCGTATGAACGACATGGATGCCTTGAAACTTCATGTGGGTCAATTCTATCATTATGTAACCAACGCGATAGCCTTCTCACTCGACTTTGGGCAAAAATCGCTCAACCAGGAATCGTATCGGCCCATTGGGTTAAATTAACCGATAGCTGGATAATCAATGCCGCGACCATTTGAGAGAAAACTTGTCCGTGTCGGATATCCTTCCAGGATATCTTTGAAAATAATTTCATGATAGAATCTTGGATATGGGATGGCTCTGTCATCGAATATTCCTTTTTATTTTGATCGGTGAAAAGAATATTTGAACAGAGTTTCCCATAAAATTCAAATTTTATACAAAAGAATTCAATCTGATACAAGACAATAAAAAGTTTTGTCAGTCAATCAGCTTACTGCCTCAAAATCTCCCACTCCGATTAGCCCAATAAAAAAAAGCGAATCCAGCTTAACCGGATTCGCTTTTTTTATTTGTAACAACGTCCAGGTGCTAATGATTAGCCATCAATAATGGCATTCAATGTGGCACTGGGACGCATGGCGGCCGCCGTTTTATCAAAGTCGGTGTGGAAGTAACCACCCAAATCCATAGGCTTACCTTGTGTGGCATCAATCTCTTCTAAGATCTTCTTCTCATTGCTGGCCAGCGCCTCTGCAATCGGGGCAAAGTGGGCTTTGATCTTGGCATCGTCATCCTGTGCAGCCAAAGCTTCCGCCCAATAACGGGTCAGGTAGTAGTGGCTACCGCGGTTATCCAACTGATGCACTTTACGGCCAGGAGATTGGCGGTTATCAAGAAGCTTCTCGGTGGCATCATCCAGCGCCCTACCAAGAACAGCGGCACCAGGATTGTTTTTCACCTGACTTAAATGCTCTAAGGAGGCACCCAAAGCAGCGAACTCACCAAGAGAGTCCCAACGCAGATGGCCTTCAGCAACAAACTGCTGCACATGCTTAGGTGCAGAACCGCCCGCACCGGTCTCGAAGAGTCCACCACCATTCATCAGAGGCACAATCGAGAGCATTTTAGCACTGGTACCCACCTCTAAGATAGGGAAGAGGTCGGTAAGATAGTCACGCAGCACGTTACCAGTTGCAGCAATGGTGTCTTGGCTGTTTTTCATCCGCTCTAAAGAGAAGCGGGTGGCCTCAACCGGAGACATGATTTTCACTTCCAGACCGGTGGTATCGTGGTTAGGAAGATAAGCATTCACCTTTTTAATCAGCTCTGCATCATGAGAACGATCTTTGTTGAGCCAGAAAACAACAGGAGAGCCGGTAGCACGAGCGCGATTTACAGCCAGTTTTACCCAGTCTTGGATTGGTGCATCCTTAACCTGACACATGCGCCAAATATCCCCCTCTTCCACATCATGCTCAAGCAGGGTATTTCCAGCATCATCGGAGACACGGATCTTACCATCACCAGGTGCTTCGAAGGTTTTATCGTGGGAGCCATACTCTTCTGCTTTTTGTGCCATCAGGCCCACATTGGGAATACTACCCATGGTGGCGGGATCAAAAGCGCCATTCTTTTTACAGAACTCCACAGTTTCATGATAGACACCGGAGTAACTGCTGTCAGGAATCACCATTTTGGCATCACAGGTGTTGCCATCAGGGCCCCAACCTTTACCACCGGCACGAATCACAGAAGGCATGGAAGCATCAATGATCACATCACTGGGAACATGGAGGTTGGTGATACCCAAATCAGAGTTCACCATGTAGAGATCGGGTTGATCATCCATGCATTTTTTAATGTCGGCTTCGATCTCAGCTTTTTTATCGGCAGGAAGCTTGTCAATTTTTGAGATCACATCACCCCAACCATTGTTCACATCCACACCCAACCCACTGAGGGTATCGCCATGCTTTTTGAAAACATCTTCAAAGAAGACCGATACCGCATGACCAAAAATGATCGGATCGGAAACCTTCATCATGGTGGCTTTCATGTGGAGGGAGAAGAGAACGCCCTGCTCTTTGGCATCCTTGATCTCGGCGGCGAGAAACTTACGCAGCGCTTTCACATTCATTCTGGTGGCGTCAATCACTTCACCGGCTAAAAGAGGTACACTCTCTTTCAGAACAGTTGTAGAGCCATCGTTACCGATAAACTCAATTTTTGCACTGCAAGCCGCATCCACTGTGGTGGACTGCTCATTAGAACGAAAATCATCGCCACTCATGGTGGCAACATGCGCTTTAGAGTCCGACTTCCACTCCCCCATGGAGTGAGGATTTTTCTTGGCGTACTCTTTAACCGCTTTAGGAGGACGACGATCGGAGTTACCCTCACGCAGCACAGGGTTCACCGCACTCCCTTTAATTTTGTCATAGCGATCTTTAATATCCCGCTCGGCGTCATTTGCAGGCTCATCGGGATAGGAAGGAACGTCATAGCCTTGGGATTGCAGCTCTTTGATTGCGCCCTTCAACTGAGGAATAGAGGCACTGATGTTAGGAAGCTTGATTACGTTGGCTTCGGGGGTTTTAACCATCTTACCCAGTTCAGCCAGGTCATCATCCTGTTTCTGTGCATCGGTCAAATTTTCAGGAAAGTTGGCAATAATTCTTCCGGCCAGAGAGATGTCTTTGGTTCCAACGGTCACGCCACTGGCTTTGGTGAAAGCCTGAATAATGGGCAGAAAAGAAGCGCTGGCAAGCTCAGGGGCTTCATCAACCTTTGTGTAGATGATATCTGACATGTCTATAAGCTCCAATCTCAAATGTATTCTTTGTGTTGGTAAAGCAAGCCGTTAAATAAACCGCAATTTCAAAAACAGGCTTCATTAAAATGAGAAGCCCTTTGAATAACTCTTGAAACCACCGCTGGCTGCATCCACCGGATAGATACTTTAATGGGATATCTAAATCATAAACTCTCTTTATATAAAGAGCCTCTTGATAAATACCCTCTATTCATTGAGTAGCTTATAATATGTAATGGCTATAGCTGTCAACCACAAAAAGTGCAGATTAGGGGGAACTTCTGCTCAAAACCCCAAAACGGAGTAGATCTGTCGCATATTTATCAAGAAAACCCTTCAAAAAAGCGCGGCTCAACTCTTTAAGTTGAGGATTCCTGGCGCTCTTCCACAAGCCCTCCCAAATCATCCCCTCCATAAGCGGCTCTTCCACAATCACCGCCTCAATGCGCTCTCCCTGAAAAGAGGTAGGATGAACCACCCAGCACACCTTCTCTCCACAGCGTACCGTTAACTTTGAATCCGCCAGATCCACCTCAAGCTGGTCTAACGTTTGATCGTGGGCATTCCAGACTTCAGAATCCAACTCAATCACATGATCAATATGGTTTCTTGCTAAAATATTAAAAATATTCTGCTCAAAAACCAGATGCGGCTTCACCCCCCAGGTTAATTCACGCCACAAGGGTAGGAACTTCTGCGAACGCAACAGAAACGTGGCACAATTAAGATAACTCTGCTTATCCTCTAGAGGATACTGCTTTAGCAGCGGAAGAAAAGGCTTTACCTCATGACGATGACGTTCTAAAAAGGTCTCAACCCTACCTACCCGATCCGCACAGGTGGCGAGAAAATCTCCTTCAGGCATCTGAGCGTATAACGCATAGACCGCCTTATCCAGAGGACCGGTCACCAGACAGTCGGCATCAATCCAGAAGAGTGTCTCAAAGGGTCTGTTTTTTACATAGAACTCCATCGATGCTTTATAGGCATAAGGGTGCAGACCTTCAGGCAAATTTTCAGGCCAGGGCAGTAACACCCCTAAATGCGCAAGAAACCGTTTCTGCGCGGCGGTCAAACCATAATCACAAAAATAGAGCTTCGATTCAGGACAGAAGAGCTGAAAAGAGAAAAGGAGCGGGGCGGCCACGGAGAAGTAGCGCGCATCCGCCCCTGTCACAAAAAGTATGGGCTGCATCATCACAATCTCGATTTTCGACTATAAACAATAAAAAATAAGTGTATAATATAATCGCAAAAAAAGGTTAACCTTTGATAAGAGCGATCCTATCCAAAGTTAACCTTTCTGTCTTTTTCTTCTGAAGTAGTTGAGCAGAGAGTGGACAGAGACAAAGCCGCGCAATATCCCCTGCTTGCTCACCACCGGCAGTGCGCGGAGATCAAACTCCATCATCAGGTTGGCCGCCTGGGTAATCGTACCATTGATGGTGATACCGATAAGCCGCTGATCCTGATTCACCTTCCCGATGGGAAGAAGATAGATCGCCTTATCTCTCTGAGTCATCGCCTTGGTGCCGAAGAAAGGCCCCATGATCTGACGAAGGTCACTCTGGGTCACCACCCGAATCAGTTTACCCGCCTTGCTGATCACACCAAAATATTTATATCCATCCTGGCGCATGGCGTTGATCGCTTTGAGCACCTTTTCATCCTCATTCAAGAGGTAAGGTGTTTCAGTCATGATCGAAGAGATGCTACAGGGCTCATCCGGCATCGGCAAGCCATCTTCAGCACTGTAGACATAAGAGGGCATACTCCCCGCTAAAGCATTGGCAGGAGAGCCCGATTCTGGCGGTGTATAGAGTGAATCCTCTGCCGCCGCCGAACCGCGTTCGGAGATTTCATCCTCACTCAGGCCAGCCTGGTCATCACCAAGATGAAGCTCTTCAGCCTTCATCTTTGAGGGATCAGGCCCCTGCGCTCTATTTTTCTGGGAGATCTCTTTTAGATCGGCATCTGAAGCGGTCTGGAAGCCACCTTCGTTACCGGATATCCCCTCAAGGGCGGCATCCAGTTCGCGGGAAGCGGCATCGGCGCGGGTCTCTTCTCCGCCAGGCAGATCTAATTTAAAGAGCGCCTTAACCACCCCCCGCGAGAGAACCCAGAAAGCGGGTTGGGGATCAAAGTTGCCAATTTTAATTTCGCTGTGGATATAGAGGAGAACATCATCCTTGGCCATTGTTGCGGGCGTTTCGCCATACTGAATATGCTGTGTATGTTCGAGGTCCAGCAACAGGTGCCCACCATCAACTTTTGCTTCAAAGATGTCGTTCATTGCGCCAACAACCTGGTTGGCGACTTCCAAGAAGCCTTCCTGAATCTCTTCGTTATATTCTCGATTTTTAACCTGTTCGCGGATCACCTCTTCGCCCATCATCATCATCAGTCCGGTCAAGGCGATGGATGTGGCTGCATCGAAGATAACGAAGAGTTGTCCCAGTTGCCGTCCATCTTCGATGACCGGAGCGACGCTCCGGTCCATCTCGAAGAAGCTTTCAATACCGTCTTCGCCTTCAGCAAGCTCGACGGATTGCAGCGTACAGGAGACCGGGGACGCAGTAAGGGTGTTAAGATCCTGCGTCAGTCGGTTAAAAAAGTTCAGGAAGAATGGCCGGGCCTTGGAGACCAGTTTGTCAGAAATCTCCATACGGACTAAATCCAATTATCCTCTGCACGCCACAAAATTCGGCGCAGGCTTCAAGAAAACAAAAAAGAGCAACCCTTTAAAGGTTGACCTTTTTTATATGCTTATTTATTTAAAATATTGACCAAGAGTATTTTTCAGGGTATCTGGTGTGAATGGCTTTTTAATATGACCATTGGCACCATTTTGCAGCGCTTCATTCACTTTTGCTTCGCCGCCCTCTGTTGTCACCATCACAATGGGCGTCTGAATTGATTTACGCGCCTCTTTAACAAAGGTGAGGCCATCCATATTGGGCATATTCCAATCGGATAGAATGAGGTCCACTTCATTGGATTGAAGAACGTTAAGCCCTTGTTGACCATCCCCGGCTTCAAGAATCTCGTCAATTTTGAAACCAGCCTGGCGAAGCCCACGGGTGACGATTTTTCTCATCACGCTAGAGTCGTCAACAATTAGTACACGCATTGATATCTCTCCTGATATTCTAAAAATCCTGCTTCAAACAAATTAAAAAGGGTGCTTGCAAAATGGCTAACAAAAACGATAAGGTTTTACATTTAAAAGCAAGCGAAAACTTTCAACTCTTGAGAATCGATCTGGAATGTCAGTATCGATGTCTCCTGGAGTGCTTTCCATTGAGCGGTATAGTCGCTACCGATAATCGCTGCGGGAGAGGTAAGGTCAAGCTGTCCGATTGCGGCTTTGGCTTTCATGCCACCACAGACCATATTGGTCAACTCAGCCATGCCATCAAGGATATCTTCATCCTCCAGATCATCGGCGGGTAGTCCTGTGATACGTGAAACAAGCTCTGAGGTCAAACTTTTATTTGCAGAAATGCCCACCAAGCCCTCAACGCGCCCTAAAAGTCGGATCACACCACTCACTTCGCTGGAGAGGATAAAGCTTGAACTCTGCTCAAGGCCAGCGAAAAGAACATTCGGGGAGGAGGCCATGGTCTCCAGCACATCGGTGACAGTATCACGCAGGCCAAACATCAGTTTTTCCCGCATCTCCTCCGTAGAGAGCTTATCCCTCTGACTTGATTCAGGGGTCTCGATCATTTCCGCAACAGGCTCAGGCTCTGCTTCCATCGCCACAGGTTGCTGTCCAAAGTCAACAGGATCGCCTGCGAGGAAGCCATCACCACCATCCTGTCCATCAAAGGAGACATCGTCACCAGCGAGGAAGCCATCATCGTTGTGCTCCATAGCCACTGGCGCATCGAAGTCGATATCACCACCACCCATGAAGCCGTCATCATCTTGAGTATCCATGGTGTGGCCATCGTCACCTGCTTCGGTCGCGTATTCCAGATTCTCCTGATCTGAGAGAGCATCCGACGGTTCGGTCATGAGGCGTTCTCCTAACTGTTACCCATACCTAAGGTTTCCATAATCCGGGCGGCCATATCTTCTTGTGTAAAGGGTTTGGTCAGATAGTGTGCAGCGCCAGCCTGGATTGATTGGATAATATAATCCTTTTCACCCTCGGTTGTCACCATCATTATCGGAATATGAGCCCAGTTTGCATTAGCTTTAATTGTTTTCAACACTTCCAGGCCATTCATTCCAGGCATATTCCAGTCGAGCATGATCAGGCTGATTTCACCTCCATGCCGTTCGAGGACTTTGAGTGCCGCCATACCATGTTCGGCCTCCAAAACCTCATATCCCAGCATGGCGCCAATACCAGAAATCACGCGCCGGATGGTTCTTGAGTCATCAATGGTAAGCAACTTCATTGTCTATCATTACCCATTCGGTTGGAGGGAGAGCGTGTCGGCAGCTTGCCTGTATTTGTGTTTTTTTGGTCGCGTTGCGGAGTGTGTTCATCTTGCGCGCGTTTAACTGTCGTCCGGCTTGACGATTTTAGATAAGTCTTTGCCGCAGCACGAGGACCACTCCCCACGTTTCTTTGTTGCGTCAAAGCGGTACGCGGTTCTGTTTGTGTTGCTGCCGGACGGGAGGCGTTGCTCTGTCCGGGAGATGTCCGTTGCACTGGTTGTCGCTGCACAGGTTGTTGTGTGCGTGACGTTGGCTGCACAGGTTGTCGTGGCGTGGCCTGTCGCTGTATGGGTTGTCGTGCGGTCTGCCGCTGCAAGGGTTGCTGCTGTTGCGGCGCTGGATTTTGACGTGCCGGCCTGGAGCGTGAACGCATTGCAGGTTGAGCCATTTTCGCTCCGCCAGAACCACGCAGCGAAAAGAGTGCTGCGCCGCCAATCATAACCTGTTCGAAATCGTTTGTATAGCCACGTGGAGATTCTGATGCACCAATCGCCAAAAGTCCATCTTTGTTCATACATTTCGCCATCTGGCTGTAGATCTGCTGTTTAAGCTGATTGGAGAAGTAGATCAGAACATTGCGGCAGAGAATAAAGTCGAAGGTTCCTAAAGCGTTAAAATTTGATTTAAGGTTGAACAACTTAAACTGCACCATGCTTTTGATTGTATTATTCACCTCAAAAGCCATACCCCGATTGATGAAATAACGATCAAGGAAAGCCTTGCGCATCCCTCTGGAGATGGCCAACTGGCTATAACGTCCTGTATTCGCAATAAACAGTGCTGAGGAGGAGATATCGGTAGCAAGAATCTTAAAACGATCCAGAGGCGGCGCCTTCGGCCCCATTTTACGACAGCAGTGATCAATCAGCATCGCTACCGAATAGGGTTCCTGGCCTGTGGAACTTGCCGCCGACCAGATACGGATCACGCGCTGTTGCGAAGCTTTTTTCACCAGTTGAGGAATCACAAAATCAGAAAGCGCTGAGAAAAACGATGCATCACGAAACCATAAGGTTTCGTTGGTGGTCATGGCATCAATGACTTTTGCACGCAAAGGCCCTTTATCCGCCACCAATTTGTTATGAAAGGAGACAAAGTCGCGACATCCATTTTGAACCATAAGCACGGTCAGACGATTCTCAACAAGATATTCTTTGCCATCGTTGATCAGAATACCGCTATGCTCATGGACAAAATCTCGAATCAATGAAAACTCTTCGGCTGTAATACTCATGGGCATCCGCCATTTAGCGCCTCATTCAGAAGTTAAAAAAAGAGGCAAAAGAGAAATTATATCAAAATCAAGTTAAAAAGAACAATTTATTCTTAAGTGCATATTTCCAAAATTCTCCCACTGATTTTAGTCAAGGGTAAGGCTTCATCCGAAAGCCCTTTCTCAACAACAGAACGCGGCATACCATAGACAACGCAGGAGTTTTGATCTTGGGTCAGACAGTAGGTGTTTCCACGACGTTTCAGCGCGTCCACACCGTTGGTTCCATCGCGCCCCATTCCGGTTAGAATAACAGCAAGAATCTTGCCAGTAAAGCAAGCCATCGCAGACATAAAGAGCACATCCACTGCCGGACGGCACTCATTCACCTTCGGGCCATTATTCAGATTCAGCCACAACCGCCCCTGTTTCTTGCTCATCACCATATGCGCCCCGCCTTTCGCCAGCGTAATACTGCCCGGTGTCACCTCAATGCCTTCGGCGGCCTCATTGACGGTCAAACCAGAGGAACGGGTGAGTTGCTCTGCCAGAGAGGCTGTAAATACGGGCGGCATATGTTGCACAATCAATGTTGGAATCGGCAAAATTTGTTGATTTAAACCAGTAAGCACTTTAGATAGCGCAGCAGGTCCCCCTGTGGAAGAACCGATAAGCAGAAGTTCTGGCGCTTGGGGATTCTTTCGTTTTGGAACGACTGGCCGCCTAGCAGGTAGCGCAACAGCGCTCTTTTTCTGCACCGCCAATGCACTTTTTGTTACACCGCCAGGCCCACGCTCTGAGGTTAAAGGTCGCCGCACAGGAGGTGTTGAAGTCATCGGGCGCTGGGTTCTTTTTACAGGCGGCAGGCGGCGTGCAGATGCGCCATGTGAAAAACCGATTTTAGCAGGTGCAACAGCACGTTGCTTATCTTCTTGTCCGACTTTTTTTACGCCCCCCTGAAAAGGGCGCGCTTCGATCTGTCTCTGAACAGGTGCTGATCTTTTTTTCTTCCGGACAATGGTATTTAAAATAGGCGACAACGTTCCCCGAATCGCCTCTTTTGCTTTTTCTGCGTTATCTTCCAGCGGTTTCGTAACAAAGTCCAGCGCGCCAGCGGTAAGGCACTCCATCACAATATTGGCGTTAGAGCGAGAAAGCCCGCTCACCATAACCACATCAATATCAGGGTGCGTTTTATTGATTCTCTGGAGCGTTTCCAAGCCATTCATTACGGGCATTTCCACATCCAAAAGAATCACATCTGGCGGATTATCTTCAAGTTTAGCCAGAGCAATTTTGCCATTGGAAGCTGAAGAGATCACCTCGATACCCGCAATACTTTCGGCAACTTTTTTCATGATCATTCGATAGGTTATGGTATCATCGACCACCATAACCTTAAGACGGTTAGCCATCAGCATCTATCCCATCTTAATTAAAATTCCAATGATAAATCGCTTCAGCGATATTGCCTTTACCATGGTATATCAAACTGGAACACAAGGTTCGAATCAGCGCAATCCCACGCCCACCATGTCCAAGATTATTCTTCAGAGAAGAATGAACCATTTTGGGGTCAAAACCGCCGCCACTATCTTCGACACGAATTAAAATTTCTCCTCCAGAAGGGCTTGTTGTCCCTCCCGAAGAGGGAGGAGTAACAAAACGCGGAGTATGATTAATATAAAACTGAATAGAGCCTTCTCTTAGATTAGTCAGTCGCTCTTCCCGCTGGGAATAGTATCTTACAAAACCCTCTGGTGTTTTCTTAATCTGGGTATCCAGATTAAGAAGACCGTGGTCCAACGCATTGGAGAAGAGTTCCGCCAGAACCGTATAAATTCGCTCCCGATGTCCTGCGGGCGCCTGGAGATTCATCAGCGCGTTGATCACAATGGGTAGAGGATCGACCGAACGCAGGGTTTCTGCACTAAAGGAAAAGGACAGATCCCACTTTGAGGGCGTCAATTTTTTCTGGTCAGGAAGAGGGACATCTGAAGGTGATATCTGGCAGGCTTGAACACAATCAACCTCTAAAAGACTGATATCATCTGCTTGCGGCTCCCCTTCACGAAAAGCGCTGAGATCATCCAGAATGGTCTGGAACAGTTTATCCGCCGCCACCGCCCCTGAGAAGTGATCCTCCAGGCGCTGCTGCTGATACATCTCATTTTTTTTATTCACCGCCTCCGTAAGACCATCGGAGTAGAGAAAAACCCGATAGCCCTCATGCATTTCAATCAGCTCGACCTTACGATTCTCGCGAGCAAAAGAGACCACCCCTAAGGGCAGATGCATGGATTGAACACGATGAATAATCTTTCCGCTCTGATCGGCAATAAGCACATCAGGCAGACCACCATTCCAGATGGTCAAGTGTTTCTGGCGAGGATCAACTTCAATAAAGCAGGCTGCACAGAACATCCGACTGGGAAGAATAGCAAGCAGTTTGGCATTAATCTCCTCCACCAACTCTCCAATGGAGAATCCTTGGGCGGTGCGATCATAAAAGAGTTCTGCTAAAGGCAGAGCCCCCACCGCCGCCGAAAGTCCATGTCCGGTAAAATCACCGAGCATGATACTGATTCCACCCGCTGGATTATAGTTCGCCGCCAACAAGTCCCCATTGAAGAGGGACATAGGCGAACTCCAGTAGTTAAGGCAAGGCGCATCCAAGAGAGAACCCGCCTGGACAATATTGGTGAAAAGATGCTTCCCCACCTCCAACTCTTGCCGCGTAGTCTCCTGGTGAACCTCTAACTGTCGCTTTTGGCGTCGCAGCGTAACATGCAACGATCGGATACGCTCCATCGCGCCGATTTTGGCGTGGAGAATGGTTCGATTAAATGGCTTGGTTAAAAAATCATCGCCGCCAGCCTCAATACACTGCGCCAACCCCTCTTCGTCGGTTACTGCAGTCAGAAAAATAATAGGGATAAATTGATCCGGAGTCGCTTCTTTGATTCGGCGCGCCGCTTCGTAGCCATTCATATGAGGCATACGAATATCCATAAGAACCAGATGGGGTCGCGCTCGATTAAAGAGTTCGACACCATCGCGCCCATTATACGCGACAAAAACCTCATGGCCATCGCGGCCCAAAAGCTTCTGTAAGATAGTATTATTTATTCGATCATCATCGACGACAAGAATCTTCATATGGGATGGGCAAATGGATAGAGCTTATCAACGTTCCTGAAGTTCTCTATGGAATCAGGAAATTTTAAACAGACGTTGAAAGTTTGCGGTTTCAAGAATTTTTTTAATTTCAGGACGAGCGTTAATAATTTCGATATCCGACTCATTGGCACTGGCCTCCTCACGCAGCAAAAGGAGCATGCCCAGAGCAGAAGAATCAATATACTCCGTCCCCAAAAGATCAATTGTATAGCGACGACTTTTTTTCTGATCGGGATCGATATGTTGTTGGTAAGCGGTCCGAAACTGAGAGTGCATTTCAAAATTAAAACGCCCTTTAATTTTAATAACAGTCTCTTTTTCGTTATTGTTAACGGTAATCGTGCCGGACATCAGCGACTCCTTAATGTTTTAAGATAGCCCAAGAGCCTTATTTTGAAGAGTGAGAGATAAGCGTAAAATTTTAGCGGGTGCGTTACCCCAAGATCCATATTAAAAGAGTTCAATGTCTCCTTCATCCAGAGAGACCTGCCCCACAGCCTTACTATCCATATCATCGAACTGCTGACGCTGCTGTTCAAGAATCTCACGAACAGCCTGCAACCGGGTATCGGAGTCTTGCCCCTCATCAAGGCAACCGCAACAGAGTTTGGATACAAACTCCTCTAACATGGAAAACTTTCGATCCATATTCTGGGTTACCTGGGTCACCATATCCTCGAACTGCAAAGACATCACAGCGAGCCCCACCCGATGGTTGATTTCGTCAGTGATCGCGGAGACCTTCTGTAGCGTTGTCGCGGTAAAGCGGTCGATCTCCGCCACATCGGTCATCATTTCATCCACCCGACCTTTAGATTCGATTGCAAAGCTCATATCCTTTGAGGCCATTACCTCAATAATTTTCTTCGCCTCCTGGATCTCTTTCTGGGAACCCTTAACCACCTCGTTGATCTGGTTACTGAACTGATTTGAGTTTCTGGAGAGTTTTCTGACCTCATCCGCCACCACAGCAAAAGCGCTGCCCGCCTCCCCCGCGCGCGCCGCGACAATACGGGCATTGAGGGCTAAAACGTTCGTCTGCTCTGCGATGGCGTTGATATCTTTAAGAAAAGAGACTACCTCTTTCATCTGGTTGGAGAGATCATCAATTCGATGGACCATCTCCATACTCTGTCGGCTTACCAGGAGGATGTGGTCAACAAAGGAGCGCAGAATTTGATCGGTTTCAGAGACAAACTGGCGGATATTAATCTTTGGACGATCATCGTTGTCAACGTTTTCGTCATCGGAACTGGCCGAAATAATTGAGGACACCAGACGGTGTTGCTGATTAGACTCATCACGAAGGCCGTTGAAGCTATCCGTCAACTTTAGAATGGCGTCTTGAACCAGGGAGCGAACTTGGGTAATTTCCTGACGCAAGTTCTCCACTTCCCGTTGGAGTTCCTCCTTGATCTCTTGAACGATCTGATGATCTCGTTCCATCCTCTTCCCCGATTCCAAGACAATAGATAAATGAGCCCATTCTTAAAGGCAACCGAAATTTCATACTAAGGAAGCGTTTTTAACGCACGAACATAGGCGCCACGCGCAACCAGACTTCAAAAAGCGCGAACATATCTACCTTAAAAAGAGACAAAAGACCACTCTTTAACTAGATTCTATCGCAAAAGAGCGCAAACAAAAACGTTTTTATCGCCAATCACCACCATTGTATTCACAATTCTGAAAAAAGTGCCCGTTTTTCATCAGATCAAACCAGCCCCCTCCTCTAGAATAAGCGATCTAAGGGCTTAAAGCAGAAAGCCCTTAATATAGATTGAATCAATCAGCTACTGTTGGGGTCAACCCCTAGCACAGAAGCCACATTAAGAATAACCAGAAGTTTTTTCTCGAACTCAACAACACCATGGACAAAGTCGATGGAGATGCCACGCAAATTGGCCGGTGGCGGCTGGACATTATCATCGACAATATCCCGCACATCCCCCAACTGATCGACAACCAGCCCCACAGGATCTTGCCAGGGACACCGCTGCTCCGCCAACTCCTGATCAATCTGCACCACTTCATCCCGTGTTTTCATGATCACATTATATTGCCGTTTGCGCGTACCGGCCTCTGCCGGGACTCTCACTTCGCCGCCAGAGGACCACTCTAAACGACTGCGCAGGTCGAAGAGTGTAATCACACGGCCACGGATATTCAACATGCCGCGAATATATCCTGGTGCTCCAGGAACAGGAGTACACTCCATGGATCGGTTGATCTCCCGAACCAGCAGGATATCGATGCCGAGATAGAGTTCGCCAAGCGTAAAGGTGCTAACGATCATGTAAGGCTCCCAGCCAGCTTTTCCTGGCGTGATCTTGGAGAAAAGTTAAAAACCACCGCTATCTAAAGAGGTCACCACTTCTAAGAGGCGGCTTTTATCCATGGCCGAAATACAGTCTGTAAAACCGGCTTTAAGACAGCGCTGTTTCAGATCTGAAGAGATCGAAGAGGTGATCGCAATCATGGGAATATCGTGATTGACCGTGGAGGAGACCTCGGTGGCCAACTCAAATCCATCCATAATGGGCATTTTAATATCTGAAACCAAAAGATCGTAAGAGTCATCCTTAAGATATTCCAGCGCCATCATGCCATCTTCAGCCTCCTGGATCTCGAAGCCAATCCCTGAAAGATAACTTGTCGTCAGCGCTCTTAAGAACGGTGTATCATCCACCACAAGCGCCCGCAGGCCCGAAGCATCAATATGAGGCACAACACCCAAATCAGAAGAGATTCCCGCCATATCAAAGACCGCATTCACATCGGGGAAGAGCACCACTCGATCATCAATCTGAGCCGAACCAAAGAGCCCTTCGGCACGGATCGCCTGACAGTCCAGATCAATCAGCGTTTCACGGGTATCAATGATGCGCGAGAAGATCAAACCCGCCTTAATATCGGGAATGTTGGGAACCACCATACAGAGATCACCATCTTCGGATTCGCCGCCGCCGCCACCAAAGCCCATCCCCTCAAGCCCTAAAACCTGATCCGGATAGATGGCACGGAAGGTCTTGCTATCGTAACGCACATAGGGAAGACCGCCGATATTCTCAAGAAGATCTGGAGAGATTTTCTCCACCCTTCGAACCATACTGTGGACAATCCCCATCAGCAACCCGCTTTCGGTCTCCAAGAGAATAATATTTTGCCGCTCCCGCAACGCCGCACGACGCTCCGCATCCAGATCCATACGGGTCGCTTTCTCCGTATTGCTGAAGTTAATATTTGCCTGCTCCATAATTCCTGCATAGTCGATAATCAGAGCCACCGTACCATCACCAAGAATCGTTGTTGCAGAGAAGCAGATATTATCTTTAAAAAATGAAGGCAGTGGTTTCACCACGATCTCTTCACTATCCAGCACTTCATCGACAACCATACCAAACTCATTGCCGCCCACATTGAGCACCATCACATAAGCAACAAGCCCTGCTGGATCGCGACGCTCCCCCTGATCCTCCCGCTGATCCGGGCCACCATAGTTCTCACCAGGGTCAATCTGCTGCTGTGAAGCGCGTCGATCTGTCAGTCGTGTGCGTCGTTCAGGCTCACTACTTCCCGGCGGCCAGACCCTTTGAATATCGAGAACGGTGGCGAGATCCACCAACGGCAGCAACATATTACGCAATCTCAAAACCGGCGCATTACCCACCGTCTCAAACTGATTGGTACGATCCGATTCGGTCACCCGAACGATCTCCACCAGACCAATTTCAGGAATGGCAAAGCGCTGCTCTCCGGCCGAGACAATCATGGCGGGGATAATCGCCAGCGTCAACGGCAGTTTAAGGATGATCCGCGTCCCCTTACCAATTTTAGATTCAATCTGAACGGTTCCACCAAGCTTCTCAATGTTGGTGCGCACCACGTCCATCCCCACACCACGACCAGAGACATCGGAAACCTTCTTCGCCATGGAGAGCCCCGGTGCAAAAATCAGCCCCAAAGCATCCTCCTCGCTCATATTATCCGCCTGGCGCTCGGTAATCTGCCCCTTCTCCAGCGCTTTCATCTTAATGCGATCCGCATCAATACCAGCACCATCATCGGAGAGCGAAATATTAACCATACCATTTTCATGATAGGCTGCGAGTTCCACCTGCCCAGACTCAGGCTTCCCTAAAGAGATCCGATCCTGAGGCGGCTCAATGGCATGATCCGCCACATTACGCACCATATGGGTCAGTGGATCAGAGAGATGTTCGATCACTGATTTATCGAGGTCAACATCCCC
The DNA here is from genome assembly GCA_052043475.1 of Magnetococcales bacterium HHB-1. Lineage (GTDB taxonomy): Bacteria > Pseudomonadota > Magnetococcia > Magnetococcales > JBQGBW01 > JBQGBW01. The sequence goes on along the minus strand of JBQGBW010000018.1, from coordinate 13,794 downwards.
ACCGCGAATTTCAAGATCGATCTTTTTCTTCAGCTTTCTTGCCAGGTCACGAATAATTCGCGGAAATTTATTAAAGACCACACTCACAGGCTGCATTCTTGCCTGCATCACCTTCTCCTGAATCCGACTGGTAATCGAATCCAGATTTTGCACCAAAGGAGAGATATGGGGAAACTGGGTCGCCACCTCAGAACTTGCCCGCGCCAACTGGTTACGCGCCAGAACAAGCTCACCGGCGTTGTTAATCAGTTCATCCAGCAGAGAAACACTGACGCGCAAGGTCTCTTCAACCGTTGGCGCGGTTTTCGCGTTGGCACCACGTCCGGCTTTTGCTCCACCCTTCTTACCGTTCGCCACTTTTCGATTCTGATCCGAAGGGCGCACCAGACGACGCCCCGCCTCCACAGGCTCATCCCCAGGATCTGAAACCTCCATAGGTGTTTCCTGGACAGGTGCTGGCGCCACTGGAACGGGTGCTGCTGGCGCGGCGACCACAGGCGCGGCCGCCACAGGCTCAGCGGTCGCTTCAGGGGTAGATGCGGGCGCATTGAGGCGTTCAACTAAGTCAGCAGGAACATCAACGCGAACGATCTGATCTTCAGGCAACTGAACCAGCGACTGCAACAGATCGGGCTCCAGAACGGTCGAGAGCAGCATCTCAAAACGCCCATCCGGCAAGCCATCAAGTTTTTCGCACTTCTGTGTATCTGGCAAGGTATCCACCAACTCACCGACAGAGTCCAGCAAGGATCTTGTTTTGCTGACAAAGCTTTTTTTGTCGCCATCATCGCCGGAGAGATCGAGTGCAATACTGTAGAGAATTCGCCCACAAGAGACGCTGTCGGAAACCGCTTCAGGGTAGCGCGTCAGGTCGAACCCAGCATCAGAACCCGAAGGAACCACAGCCGGCACAGGTGCAGGTTCAGCCACCTCTTGAGTGGCGGGCGCCGCCTCTGCAACAGTTGCCTCAGCAGGAGGCGCAGAAGCAGGAGGCGCAGAAGCAGGAGGCGCAGAAGCAGGTTCGGCTGGAGTACCACCATCCTCATTACCATTTAAGATGTTTTCAATTGTCGTAATCTGCTCACTGGCATCGATGTTTTCACTCTTGGAAACATCGTCGATCATGGTTTTCAGCTTATCCAATCCCGAGAGCAGGCTATCGGTTACCGTTGAGGTGGGCACAATGGCATGTTCACGAACCTTACCCAGAAGGTTCTCCATAATATGGCTCAATCGGGTAATATTGGAGAGACCAAAAAAGCCCGCCGATCCCTTAATGGAGTGAACACTCCGGAAAAGACGGTTAATAATCTCGGGATCTGTATCCGAGCCATCTTCTTCCAGAGTCAGCAGGTCTGGCTCGATGGTCTCCAGATGTTCCACCGCTTCTTGGACAAACATGCCCAATAGCTCATCATTTTCATCGGTTTCGTCAGTCATGGAAGTTCAGGCTCATCAGACAGTTATATGGTTAAAATTTTATCGCCCTTTATAATTTTCAAGAGCTCAACCAAAGCATTATGTTTAGATTAAAATGATTACAGGCCATAGTTTAACGGATTTCTCAGCAAATCTCAAAATTTAACGACACCACCTAAAAAGCATCGAAGACTTAAATTCTAAAGAGTGCACCACACAAGCACGACGCCCCCATTTAGTGTCCGGGATAAAAACACCGCAGCCCGCTAAAGCGGCGCCAATCGCTGTTGCTAAAAGATCCATTCTACGAAAAAGCGATTTTTATGCCAACCCCTTTTAAAAATCACCTATTCAAAAAAGCCCCTGGGAGCGCAGAGTGCAGCACACCTACAACAAAGAACAAACAGAGCCTGGATTTAGACCCCATAGCACGGATTAATAGATCAAAGCCTATCCATTTAGGAAAACAACGCCCACACTAAAGTCCACCGCGAGAATCCTGCACAAACAGAAGCCAAAAACAGAATTTTTTTCTCCTTAAAAGGCATTTTTTTCCCATTTCATTCATTTTTTATTCATTTTTTTATACCATTCCATGCGGGAAACAGCTATCATTAGGTTGCGTTGGTGGAACATTTATAGAGAAATCTCCATAGGAATTTCCATGTAAATTCCCATCAAGATTTAGAAAAATCAACTGCGATTAAATCCATATTTTCTTCCCTTCATGGAGGAAACATGCGCTTTAATGCGACCTTCCAGATCAGAAGGTCAAATGTGCTTACGCCTGTTTAAAGGTCAACAAAAAGCACACATAAATCTCTAAAGTCCCCTACAAATAAAATTGTTTCCAATACCACTTCATAAAACACCATTTAAAATCTATGGTGCTTTTGAGTCAAGCGATAAAAGGAGTTCCCCATGAGAAGAACGGTTGTGTCCGAGGTTGTGGATAAACCCGTTTTTGATAACACCGATACCCATCTTTGGATGGCGGTAATGGATCGGGCCGTAAGGGATCTTGTCGCCCTGGAACGCTATAAAAAAGATCCCGCCATAATGGACGATCCTGTCTTTCGCTACGACTACAGAACCCTGAAAAAATGGTTCCATTCCCTCTCCATGGAGCCAGGCTCTTTCCGCTGGATCTGTTCACTGGTCAACATTGATCCCAACTGGGCGCTTAAACGACTAGAGACAAGACTCGCCGTGGGACTCACAACAGACGAAGAACGCAAAACCAAAAAAGCGCGTTTGAGAAAAAGAGGCAGAGAAGCCGAAGCTGCCTAGATTTTTCAAACGCGTTTTCTTTTTCTATAAAGCCGGGCTAAACCCGGCTTTTTTATATTCTAAAAAAAGACAACCCGCCTTAATCGTTCACATCATCCATGGAGAAGCGCTGTTAATTATGGTATCAAAACAGAATTTGTGATAAGAAAAAAGAGCACCCCTTATCCCCAAAAACACCTCTTTAGAAACAAAATATAAAGGAGCCACCATGGATAGAGAACAGCTACAAAAACACTGGCAACAGGGCTGCCAGTTCTTAGGAACACGCTATGCCATCCTGGGTGGCGCCATGTCCTGGCTATCGGAACATCGCTTGGTCTCCGCCATCTCTAATGCAGGTGGGTTTGGCGTTCTTGCCGCCGGCAACCTCCCCACAGAGATACTCAAAGAGGAGATCCAAAAGACCAAAGCGTTGACCAATAAACCCTTTGGGGTCAACCTCATTACTCTCCACCCCAAACTCCCCGAACTCATTCGCATCACCTTAGATGAGCAGGTGAGCCATGTGGTGCTGGCCGGCGGCATCCCCTCCCCTAAAAGCATGGCAATGATCAAAGAGGGCGGCGCTAAAGTTATCGTCTTCGCACCCGCCTTAGCCCTTGCCAAGCGCCTGATCAGTCGTGGTGCCGATGCGCTGGTTGTCGAAGGGAGTGAAGCCGGAGGACATATCGGACCCGTCTCTACATCCATTCTCATGCAGGAGATCACCCCACATATCACCCAGACTCCTGTCTTTGTTGCCGGCGGTATCGGCTCTGGGGATATGGTCGCCAACTGGATCAGCATGGGCGCCTCTGGCTGTCAGTTAGGTACACGCTTTGTCTGCACAGAAGAGTGTATCGCCCACGAGAACTTTAAAAAAATATTCCTGCGCGCCAACGCCCGCGATGCCGCCGTGACCGCACAGTTTGACCCCGTACTGCCTGTCATCCCCGTACGCGCACTCGTCAATGAAGGCGTCAAAGCGTTCAATGCACTCCAGATGCAACTGGTCCAGGAGATCAAAGAGGGCAAAAAAAACCGCAAAGAAGCCACCTTGGAACTGGAACATTTCTGGGTTGGCGCACTGCGCCGCGCCGCCATCGAAGGCGATGTGGAACACGGTTCTGTGATGGCTGGACAGAGCGTCGGGTTGATCAAAAAAATAGAACCCGTCGAAGAGGTGATCCAATCGTTGATCACCCCGATCGAAACTTTATTAAAGGATTAAACGCTACACTTTAAACGCAAAGAAGAGGAAAAGTTTTCCCTTAGGGCACACCTTGCCGAAACAGATGTGTCTATAAAATAAAAAAATCCTTTAATTACAGTGCATTATAAATGGCACACAGGTTGAATGGAAGAGAGCACACACATTAAACCGGGGAGTTTAGAATGTCACTTAATACGCTACTCGCGATGAATCCAGCGGCGACACTTGCCGCAAAGGACCATTCAACCTCTTCTCCCTCTCTCTCCTCTTCGGCAGATACAACCGCTTTCAAAAGCTTTTTTGATCAAGCTTTAGATACAAAACAACAACCCCAAGAAAACAGCGCCGTCTCCATTGCTGAGAACGTCGCACAAAAAAAAGCCCCCCAAAAAAAGGAGAGCGAATCCTGCCAGAACTGCACCCCAGAAGGGAAGGAGAGCAACGAAGAGAACCAACACATTGAGGAGAAGCGCGCACCACCAGAACAGAAATCCCAAGCCGCTTACCATCAACTGATTCAGATGGAAAACCGCCCCCAAATAAAGGACGGCAAAGCCTTCACCAGTCCTCAAGAAAGTCTCTCCACACTGGCGGCCACATTGGCACGCAATAACAGCAAAGCTGAAGGTGTAATCCAGCCATCCCCCACATCTCCCGAAGAGGGCGGTGATCCTTTTGCAATCTATAATATGAATATGGCTGGAGAAGAGGGGGATGAGGCGTTTATTGATCCATTCTCTCCAGACCGCTATCGTGGACCACCGCGCCCTGGTGCTGGCGCGCCTCTGGCTGAGATCGCCACCCAAGGAGGTCAAACAGGCAGCAGCCAAGGGGGACTCTTCCATGAGGGCGGTGGAGAGCAGATGGAGAGCGCCAAAGGATTTAATACCATTCTAAAAGGAGAAGGAATCAACAGCAGTCAGAGTGAGAACTTCTCCACCATACTCCAGGAGAGCAGCAAGACAGAGACGAAAAGCGCCACCACCACACGCCCCCCCCTACCCGTCTACTCTTCGCGTTTCGCAGATGACTTTATGGGAGAGGTGGGTAGAATGCGTCTGATTGCCCGCCCAGGCATGCCTGAACAGGTGCGTATGCGCCTTGATCCTGTGGATCTTGGCGAGATGAACCTACAGATGCATGTCGATAAAGAGAATCAGGTCTTTCTCTCCATAACAGTGGAGAATGAATCCGCCAAAGAGGCGCTCAATAGACAAATTATGCAACTTCGTGAAGCGCTGGCGTTGCAGAATCTCTCTTTTGGCGATGTTTCCGTCGAGGTTGATCAAAGAAAAGCCAATGAAGGCGGCGAAGGCCAGGAGAACGGAAAATCATTTTCATCAAAAGAAGAGGCCTCTCATGAGGAGGGAGAGGTGCGCTTAGAACGCGTATTCTATCCTCGTGGACCAACAGGAGATCATCTGAGCATCATGGCTTAAACTTAATAACCATCATGTTTTATTTCTGTTCAAACCGTCTTCGGCGCTTTTTCCGGGGACGGTTTTTTTCTTGGTTACTAAAAATAAAGCGACCAAAGAGAACGCACCCTTTCATACCAGGATCACAAGGTAGAAGATTGATTTTAGCACAACGCCCATCCACCTCATGGGGACAAGACCATCCACTCATGATTAATCTCCCATCCGATAAAACGCCCCAAAACTATCGAAGAAAAGGATTGCTCCGCTTCTCCTGTAAAAGTGTTGTTGCAGGACCATGACCAGGAAAGCAGCGAATCGTGTCTGGCAATGAGAAGAGCTTATCTTTAATCGAGGAGAGCAGTTGTGCATGATCACCTCCCGGCAGGTCCGTCCGTCCGATAGAACCGCTAAAGAGCGTATCTCCTGTCGCCATACTCTCCTGCCATCGAAGACAGACGCCTCCTGGGGTGTGGCCTGGCGTATGGATCACCTGAATAGAGAAGCTCTTAAAATCAAATATCTCACCATCTTTCAGATAGAGATCAACCTTTGGAATATTACCGAAAGAGAGCCCAAAGAACCCTGCATTCTGAGCCGCTGACTTAACAATAGGAACATCGGCCTCATGGAGTGCAAAGAGCGCACCTGTCGCTTTCTTAAGCTCCGCCACACCACCAATATGGTCAAAATGCCCATGGGTATTAATAATATGACTCAGATGAAGATTTTGATCTTTAAGGTGTTTTAGTAATTTTTCCGCATCACCACCGGGATCGATCAATACAGCCTGTTTACTTTCAGAGCAAGCGATAAGCTGACAATTAACCTGCAACGGTCCTGTTTCAATAATCTGATGTAGCACGCTCAAAAGGAGAACTCCCGCGAAGAGTGATCATGAGTTGTCATCGGTTGACTGCGCACGCCCTCCTGCATCACCACCCGATACTCTTTTTTCTGTAGCTGTTTTTTTAGTTCATGCATTGCAGAGACCGCATCATCCATATCATTATGTGTGGTCTGCCGCAATGTTCCAGGCGATCCCGCTCGGCCCCATTCACGGATCAGTTGCCACTGCCCCCACAGGTCTTGCTGGATCTGTAATGAATAGAACCAGACAGACTTTTTCAGCGGATTAAGGCGTTGAAGGTAGACTTTCATGGGAGTTTCAGCGAAAATAAGAGGAGATCCATTTTTCTCTACTCAAGGATATCCACGCCCTTTTAGAACACAACCAAAGCCAGATAAGAACCCAAAAATTAGCATCCCTGACAAGCCAGGCCAAACCAAAAGATACATAGAACCCCTGAGTAGAACATGATATGCAGCATTGGATAAAATGGCAAGAATAAAAACAACAATTTTCAATGTGGCTCCATATAAATGGGACCACGGCTAAAATGTTATCCCCACTGTTCTCTCCTTAAAGGTTGGAGGAAAATTATCGTTTAACCTGTTGTCGCACTTCATGGGGCACCATATCTCAATAGGTTGCAAATTAGTATAGACAAAGATGTTAAATCCAACCTATTGTAAAATAAACATTATTTTCTTTTGAACGTTTATCATGCCCACCTATTAGAATTGCTGTTGACTTCCAATCTGAGACGCTCTATAATGCTCTCACAATTTAAGATCATTAGCACTCAAATTTAATTGATTGTCTTTTTAGATCGGGCGATTAGCTCAGTGGTAGAGCACTACCTTGACACGGTAGGGGTCAGAAGTTCAACTCTTCTATCGCCCACCATTAATTTATTTTATGCATTTTTTTGCTTACACGCCATCCATTTTGGATGGCTTTTTTTTTATTTCTGCGAAAAACCATCTATATGATGACGTAAAGCAATCATCTCTGCTAAATGGAGAATGGATCAGCGATGCAAAAGATCAAGAGCGGTTTGTAATAAAAAACTCAAGAAGAGCAATTTATTGTATATCATAGGACGAAAAATAGCCAGTTTAACACGAATGGAAGGCTTGGGGGATTTGCCACCATTACCCGACGATCTTTTGGAGGTAGTAAACATGTTATCCGCACGGGTCGCACAATGGTCAAAAGATATTGAGCAGCGAGGGGTGCAAACTGGTTTACTCAAAGGCAAAGCAGAGTTTTTGCTCCACCTTCTAAAAGAAAAGTTCGAATCCCTACCGCCATGGGTTCCTGAAAAACTTTCTAACGCCACCTCTCAACAATTAGAAAACTGGGGAAAACAGATATTCACCACTCGCTCTCCTGAAGAGCTTTTCAAAGAACAAAACAAACACTGACTTAACGGGGCACGAAACACACCATCCACTTTCTGACATTCCAACACCTTACTCGGTTTTCGCAACCTAAAACCGCGACCATGCGAGACATAAACTTTTCTCAAAAAGTAGCTCAAATTCTCTAAAGAAATTTTCGAAATTGGGAGCGTATGCTCCACCATTAATCTTTTTAATGCATTTTTTTGCTTAACCAACGATTTCGCATGTAAAAAATTGCCCCCCTAAACCGAAGAAATTCTAGCTTTTTTATATTTTTGAGCTAGACGAAAACGTGCTGAAAGGTAAAAATAAAGTTTCTATCTGATTCTGGCACAAAAAGAGAGAGGAACTGATCAAAATCACATAATACACCTTTGATAGTTCAATTGATCTTACCAGGATCTGCATATCCACGGAGCTCAAGCCTTGCATGCGGTCAAACTGAGTGAATCATCCTTAGATTCAAATCTGAACGGCAAAAATGGCTGATCCGTCCCGAGGAAGGTTATTCTCTAGAGAATATTGATATAATCTGACCAAAGCCGGTTTCGACTGCCCAACTGGGGGAATAAAATATGTTGCAACGTCTCATCTATGCAAGCTTGGCTATTGAAGGGAAGGTTGATTTTTCTATTATCGAAGAGATACTAGACGTCAGCCAAAGAAATAACAAAGCTGCCAATATCAGCGGCATCCTCTTATTTACAAAAAAACATTTTATTCAGTGTCTGGAAGGTGATACGCAGGCCCTATCGAATCTTTATGACAGGATCACCAGGGACAGAAGACACACTGACTGTGTGAAACTCTACATGGAGATGGCGCATAAACGGTTATTTCCAAGTTGGACAATGGCCTACGTTCCCTTTGAACAACTATCTCAAGATCCCGTGGCTAAAAAGCTTCAGACCGGTGAACTCACGCCTAGAAACATCACTCCGCAAGATGCATTAGATTTTATCATTGCAGCCCGGGCGGCAATCACCGACAAACCAGCAAGAACCACAATCTGCAAGTATGAACACGACCAGATCTTCAATCTAAAGGCCAAGCTACTCAATATCATTCAGTCCAGTAACATGCGTCTTGACAAAGATATTCTGAAAAACGCATATGATCTTTTTGACGCATTTCCTGCCCCAGATATGATCAAATGGGCTTCGCAGTGCTGTCGAAAATGCGATCATCTTCCCACCTGTAAAACCGGGAAACTGCTCACTCGAGCCAACCAGACGATCGACACACCGAATGGATTGAACAGCGTCAAGGCTCTGTTCGAACGAGAAGGGCTGTTTGTCAAAGCCAAATAGCTTCACGCATATAGAAACGGCGGAAAACAGCTTAGCTTTGAAGATGAAAACAAGCGCGGAATGATGTTTTCTCTCCTCATTGATAAATCACCCTCATTTTTTCTTGGACACATCAACAAAAAGGTTTCTATACATGTTCAAACAAATGCAGCTCATACACAAGATGGCAATTTTGCTGGTCTTGCCAACACTGGGAATGCTGTGGTTTGCCATCAGTCTGGTCCTTGAGAACGATCACGCTGCAACGGCTGCAGAACGTGTTCAAGATCTGGTTCAGTTAGCCAAATACACCAACAGTGTGGTCCATGAGAGCCAGAAAGAACGCGGGATGTCGGCAGGGTTTTTGAGCAGTAAAGGAGAAAAATTTGGCCAAGAACTGCGCGATCAACGCCAACGCCACGATACCAAAATCACCAACTTGAAGACTTTTGTTGCTAAGTTTGATACACAAGACGTGGATGACAAGTTGTCTGAAGAACTGAGAACAATCATGACACGTCTGACGGAACGACAATCAATCCGCCAGGGCGTAGATAGCCAATCCCTCGGTTTGAAGAAAGTCTTAACCTACTATACCCATAACAATAGGCTGTTGATCGATCTCTCCTCACGAATTAAGGATTTCAGCACGGATAATACACTGACTTCTTTGGCCCTGGAATTCTATAATTTGCAGTCGGCAAAGGAACGTGCCGGTATTGAGCGTGCTGTTCTTGCATCGGCTTTCTCAACACAGATGATTACCCCTGCGCAGTACGCCAGACTCATTAAGTTAGTCACTGAACAAGAAACCTTTCTTACTGTCTTAAAGATGGCTGCTCCCCATAGGAATGTAGAGAATCTGACCATGGCTCTGAATCGTTCTGCAGTCAAAGAAGCGGAGTCGATGAGATCCATGGCTCTCAAAGCAGGCATGTCTGGTGGAATGGCCACGTTGAACGGTAACCCTAAGACCTGGTGGCGCGTACAGACAGAGAAAATCAACATCCTCAAGCAGCAAGAAGATCTTCTCGCCAAAACGATGATCGACCATGCTAAGGTGGTCAGTAATGCCGCCCACCATCGCTTGATCTTACAGCTTATCCTGACCGCAGTCATCATGACTCTGTCTGTGGGGCTAGGGTTGATTATTTCCAAGGACATCCGGAACAGCATAGGAGGAGAACCCAGCGAGGTAGTAAAACTGCTCCGGACGATCGCTGATGGTGATCTGACCATCTATCGCCATTACCACCAAGCGCGCGGCTTGTTCGGTACGATGTTAAAGATGGCACAAGCACTCAACGGCACCATCCTTCAGATACACAGTGCAGCCAATCAGGTAAGTCGCACATCTGGGGATCTGAATACAGCCTCTCGTCTGATGCGCGGCACCTCTGAGAGTGTTGTCGATGCCGCAGAATCAACCAGTAATGCCGCCAATACGATGAAGCACGCCATGCGCCAGATTGCCGACAGCAGTGCTGGCGCCAGCGAAAACATGGGCACCGTTGCTGCGGCGGCGGAAGAGGCCAACATCAATCTTGCTACAGTAGCGACTTCTGCAGAAGAAGCGAGCACAAACCTAAACCAGGTAGCCGCCGCCACCGAGCAGGCAACCACCAATATGACCCATGTCAATGCCGCTGCCCAACGCACCGGTGAGAGTACCAATGAAGTCGCTTCCGGCGTGGATAGAATGAAGGCGTCTCTTGTCCAGGTTCAGAGTTCGGTTAAAGATGCGGATCAGCGATCGGAACAGGCGGCCGCGGAAACCCGTTCAGCCCTCACCATCATGGAGCGCCTCTCCACATCGGCAAAGGGCATCGGGAGTGCAGTGGATGTGATCAAGAACATTGCTGCTCAAACCAACATGCTCGCTCTGAATGCATCAATCGAATCAGCCGGTGCAGGGGAAGCAGGCAAAGGGTTTGCCGTCGTTGCCAATGAGGTTAAGGAACTGGCCAATCAGACCTCTGAAGCGACTAAAGATATTGAGAACATGGTTGACAAGATCCAGACCAGCGTTCGGGAGACAATTGAAAGCAACGACACCATTACACAACAGATCGATGGTATCGTCGAAGCGACAGGCACAATCAATGATGCGGTGTTCACCCAGGGAGAAGAACTAAACAATGTCGATCGTTTAGCCCAGGATATGTCACAAGAGATGGCTGAGGTTGTCCGCCAAATTTCCGAAGCATCCAAGGGGATGGAAGAAGTTAACCTCGCGGTGTCTGAAGCCTCCTCCGGCGTGGAAGAAGTCACCCGAAATGTCTCGGAACTCTCTTCCGGAGTTGCCGAGGTCACCAGCAATGTCACCATGGCCTCCACAAGCAGTGCCAAGATCGTTGGACACGTAGAAGCGACCGCCAAGGAAGCGGAAGGTATTTCCAAGATCTCCCATGATATGAATGCTCTGGCGCAAAATCAGGGGGGATACTCCTCCATGCTCAACGATCAAGCCGTCACCTTGAGTGAACTGGCCACCCATCTGGTCGATAATTTACGCCACTTCAGAACTGTAGAGGATGAATCAGAAGCCACCGATAAGGACCAAGCTTGTCACCAACTCTGCTACGTTAGTCAGGAAGTCGAAGAAAAAATCAACCCTGGGGCCGTGGAAGATATTCTGAGCGTCTCCACTAGGAAGAATCGCCAACTTGGTGTCACCGGATTATTGCTCTATACCCGCGGACATTTCATCCAGTGCCTTGAGGGAAGCAGAACATCGGTTGATCAGATCTATGGTGCCATCGAGAAGGATGACCGTCATCAACGGTGTCGGGTGATTCTGCGTAGGGATGCTGAACGCCGTATGTTTGCAAGCTGGACCATGGCCTATGCCCCCATCAGTGAGCTACTGAGATGTAATACCGGACAGAAGATTGAGAATGGCACGCTTAGCCCCCTCGATCTTACCGAACAGCAGATTCTGGAATTGATGTCTACAGCCCAGTCAGTCATCGCTACAGAAAACTGATGCAACAAGTTTTTTTCAGATACCTGTTTAGACTGCTTTTGAGAAAACTTTCTCATAGTTTGTGGAGCTTAAATTGCAGCCCTGAATGACTAAATCATTATTGTTCAATTTCTTACGGGTCTGCATATTATACATTTTTTTTGCTTACACGCCATCCATTTTGGATGGCTTTTTTTTCTTCAAACGACTGCTGCAACCTGAATTGGCCAAAGTCGCATAGAAAACCGCGCTGTTTTTTTTAATTCACACCGCTTCATCAGGGGGATATTTGCGCTGATTTTTCTCTATTTTGCGGTAAGCCGCCTTACAGGGATCAATCTGGAACTTATCCGCCAACATGGTCAGATAGATCATCACATCACCGATCTCCTCATCCAAAGCCTCTCTTCTTTTATCTGAAAGCTGCCAACTCTCTTTCACAGAGAGCCATTGAAAAATCTCCATCAACTCCGCCACCTCCACCGAGAGCGCCATCGAAAGATTTTTCGGTGCATGATGGTGATGCCAATGCTTCCGCTTCTTAACAAACGCCCGTAAGGTTTCCGCCAAAGCGCTCACCTCATCCCTCTTCTCACTCGGTTCTTTTTTGCACATTGGCTCGCCCCTTCACCCCCATAAAAACAGCCATGATCCGCACAGGAACCGTTCCACTGTTATACCCCTCATGATAAGTAGCCGCCGCCTCCATAAAAGCGTCTCCTGTTTGAAAAACCATCGTACCTTTGCCTTCATAAGTAATCGTGACCTCCCCTTCAAGGATATAAGCATAAAGAGGTATGCCCGGATGATTATGCCAACCGGTCTTCTCTCCCGGTTTTAAGGTGACAATCAGAGCGCTCACTTCAGCCTCTCCTCCAGGATAGACCAGTTTTTCTCCAGCCACATTTTTATGGGCCTTTTTAATCAGCCACTCCACCCGTTTATAATCGTCTGCTCTGGCAGAAGTGACTGAAAAGAGCATCGCAAAAAGAAAAACAACAACCCAACGTTTCATAAAAAGAAACTCCTAAAAAAAATAAAAAACATACCATAAAAAAGAGCCCCTTCTATAGACAAAAGGAGCTCTCAACTTAAGAAGTTGTATAATAGATTACACCGCTCTCGCCTCGCGATGAACAGCCTCTGGCGCTAATTTAAAGAATGATATCGAGCTTTGAAGCGCTTCAGACTCTTGAGCCAGCGTGTTTGCCGTCTCTGCCATGGAGCCTGAAGCGTGAACATTTTCTTGAATCACTCGATCCAGACGCTGAAGTGCATGGTTAATCTGTTCGGCACCAGAGTTCTGTTCCGCATTCGCACCACTGATCTCCTGCACCAGATCCGATGTTTTTTGAATATCCGGTAGAATCTTCTCCAGCATAGAGCCTGCACGTTCAGCAACCTCCATGGTGCTTGAGGAGAGTTGATTAATCTCTGCCGCCGCAGTCTGACTTCTCTCAGCCAATTTACGCACTTCTGCGGCCACCACGGCAAAGCCCTTACCATGCTCCCCTGCCCTGGCCGCCTCAATGGCGGCATTCAGTGCCAACAGATTGGTCTGACGCGCAATCTCCTCGATGATCGAAATTTTCCCTGCAATCTCCCGCATCGCGTCAACCGATTGCCGCACCGCCTTACCACTGGCCATCGCCTCTTTAGCCACCTTCACCGAGAGCCCTTCGGTGACACTGGAGTTCTCCGCGGTCTGTTGAATGTTGGCGGTCATCTGCTCCATCGCAGAGGAGGTCTGTTCCACAGAGGCCGCCTGATCCGTCGCCCCTTGAGAGATTGATTGGGTATTCTCATTAAGAATTTGACTGTTACTAGAGACATTCTGCGTTGCGCCCTGCACCTCTTGCATCACTTCACGAAGTTTAAAAAGCATCATATTCAGATAGTTCAAAAGATCACCACAAAGCTCATTTTTGATGCATGTCACATCAATATTCACCGTGAGATCGCCACTTGTAA
>JBQGBW010000017.1:0-55607 GCA_052043475.1 Magnetococcales bacterium HHB-1 | reverse complement strand
AATCGACTTTCGGGAATTATCCCCAGAACCTGCGTACGGAATATGTGCGCCCAACTCCGTTCCAACTCGTCCTGGTGCTTCTTTGGCATCCAAAAGTGCGATTCCTCCATACTGATCTGTGGGTCCATCGGTCGAAACATTATTCCAGATCCATTTGATATGATTTAATATTTAGTGCAAAACTATATCATAACCCTATCATCCTGGCACTGCACCACGTTCCTTAAATCAAGACTTTTTGCGGGAGACTCAAGAGATTCCTATTGATATTTCACCAATCAAAATTGATTCGTCATTTTTGTCCAACTGGATTCTTCCATGACCCGCAAACATTCAGGAACAGATCTTGGACTATCCATTTACAAGAGGCTTGTCGATCTAATGAATGGCGAGATTTCTGTTGAGAGTGAAGAGGGCAAAGGGAGTGCTTTTCGGGTTGAATTGACACTGGCAGAGGCTCTAAAACCTATGTCTACACCAGAAGACACGATCGTTCATGCATTGCCTGATCTTTCTATTCTTCTTGTGGAAGATGAGCCAATCAGTCAGACGATTGTTCAATCGATTCTGATGGATGAGGGATATCAGGTTGCCGCGGTATCTAGTGGTAAGGAAGCTTTAGAAGAAAATTGTAGAGCAACCCTTTGATGTGATTCTTATGGACTTGCATATGCCTGGGATGGGTGGATTAGAGACGGCTCGGCATATCTATGCTTCATCTGATCCAAGAGTAGCGTCAACAAAGATCGTCGCTTTCACCGCAGATGTCATGAAGGATACTGTTCAACTGTGCCATGAAGTCGGAATGGAAGATATAATTGCTAAGCCTATTGATATCCAAAAGGTTAATCATGTTTTCTCCCGCTTATTCTTCTGCTCCTTCCATTGATCCAATCCGAAGGCTGAATCAACCACAATCAAAGATCATTTTCAAATCTAAAAGCGATTCTCAACATATCTGTAACTGGACTTCACCATTTAAAGTAAGAGGCTCTATATTAAGAATTCCCTTTGCGCAACAAAACCTATCAGACTGGACACATCATTCCCTTACCATCCCAGGGTATAAGCCATGACGCCGCTTCGTATCACCACCAATAGATTTTATTTTACTTTTTTGCTGTTATCTCTCTTGTTTCTTGTTAACTGTGCTATTGCCCAAACCGAAAAAGAAACCCTCACAATCTCTGGTTCAAAAGCGCTCCCCCCCTTCACTTATCTTGATGAGACCAATGCACCCAAGGGCCTTCTTATCGACTATTGGCGTGAATATGGACGTGTCAATAGAAAACGAATAATTTTCAAACTTGTCACCTGGAAGGAATCTATTGATCTCGTGCGTCAGGAGGAAGCAGATCTTCATTCAGGCATCTACTTCTCTGAAAAACGTGATGCCTACCTCGACTTCAGTGAACAACTTCCTGTTCCCATTCCTGGCCGGCTTTTTGTCTCTCAGAAACTCAATGTGTCGAGTATTCACGAACTGGGTAATATCCCGGTCGGTGTTATCGGAGGGGGCTTCTCGGAGGAGTTCATGCGCCAAGAGTTTCCTGAAGTGCAAATCCGCCTCTTTCCCACGAGCAAAAAAGCGATTGAAGCAGGGTTCTCAGGAAAAGTTCTGGCCTTTATCACCGATTATCCTACGGCCATGTACTATATGCACAATATTGGATCTCCTGACCAATATCAGGTGCTCGATACCCTCTATACGCACCATATGCGAGCAGCGGTCAAAGAGGGAAACAGAGCGCTGTTGCAGGAGGTTGAAGCAGGAATCGATCGTATGCCAACCAAGGAGGTAGAGCGTCTGTTAAAACGATGGGTATGGGGACTCCATGTTGAAATGATTCCTTCGTGGCTCTACCCAACACTTGCAGGAACAATCGTGCTGCTTGTGATCCTTTTTTTAATCGTACATACGCGCACTCTGAAACATCAAGTGACAGCACGTACCCAGGAATTGAAATATGAGATTGGCGAAAGGAAAGCGTTGGAGGCGACTCTGAAGCAGTCCGAAACGACACTAAAAGAGTCGGAAAGACGATTGAAAATCGCTGGCAAGGTTGCCTATGATCTCATCTACGAGTGGGATGTTCAAACAGATCATTTGGAGTGGTTCGGTGATATTGACAGTTTGCTCGGCTATGCGCAGGGGGAGATATCAAGAGATATCACAGCCTGGTTGTCACTCATTCATCCGGATGATCAACCCAAACTTAAAGGTGCTGTTGATCAACATCGGACCTCAACGTCACCGATACAGTTTGATTATCGTATTCAGCATAAAAAAGGTCATTATCGATACTGGATGGACAATGGCTTGCCACTGCTCGACTCTACTGGAAAACCGTATAAATGGATTGGCGTTTGCACAGATATTACAGAACAAAAAGAGATGGAGAAACAACTTCGTGTCAGTCGCGATCAGGCTGAACGTGCCAATCAGGCTAAAAGTGAATTTTTAGCTGCAATGAGTCATGAGATACGAACGCCGATCAATGCCATTCTTAGTCTCTGCGAACTCATATCACGAACACCTCTGAATCCCAAACAGTCTAGCTATCTATCTTCACTTCACTCATCGAGTCAGAGCCTGTTCAGCCTGCTTAACAATATTCTTGATTTTTCACGCATAGAAGTTGGGGAGCTTGTACTAGAAGATAGCCTCTTCTCTTTGCCCGAACTTTTGGAAAAGGTCTCGCGCATATTTTTATTTGATGCAAAGGATTCGGGAATCCATTTATCTTGGAAATCTTCTCCAGAAATCCCTCTACAGCTTCGCGGTGACGAAACACATCTCAGACAAGTTCTGATCAATTTGGTTGGCAATGCGTTGAAGTTTACCGAAAAGGGCTCCGTTTCCTTTACGGCGACTCTGACCAATTCTGATCCAAAGACTCAAACAGTCGATATTCTATTTGAAATCGTTGATACAGGGATCGGTATTGACGAAAAAGATCGCGTTAAGCTTTTTCAACCTTTCTCACAGGCTAATCAGTCCATGAATCGCCGATATGGTGGGACTGGTCTTGGTCTGGTGATATCCCAACAACTGGTTCGTTTGATGGGCGGTGAGATTCAACTTGAGAGTATACCTCAACATGGAACATGTATCCGCTTTGGCCTACGGTTCATCACGGTCGATGCAACGACTTCAGCGGTCAACATTGACAATCAAACGCAATCAACATCACAGAATATCGACAACACTGAATTGATAAAGATTCTTCTTGTAGAGGATGACCCTATTACCCAACTTGTTACAACGGAGTTGCTTGAAGGGGCTGGATTCCATGTGATAACCGCCAACAATGGTAATGAGGCACTGAAGTTGATTTCTGAGAACGCTATTGAGTTTAACCTGATCCTCATGGATCTTCGTATGCCAGATATGGATGGTATGGAAGCAACCCGCCGAATTCGCCAAAAGGAGGAAGATGGAAAACGCGTCCACATCCAGATTATCGGACTCACAGCTGATGTTGTGACAACAACCATTACGGCCTGCAAACAGGCTGGTATGGATCGTGTGATGGCGAAACCGATTAATCCTAAGCAGTTACATCAGGCTATTCTAGACTGTTATAAGTCCAGACAAAAGCTGACTTAATCTCCATTTCAGTACATAGATGTTATTAACCACAGGTTTTTCCTAAGAAACGTGTAGTTAGACCATGAGGAAGGCGTTGGCAAGCGCATAAAACTGGGGAGCAGGCTCAGCACGACCTGTTCATCTTAAGGGTAAGTATCAAGAAAGGTATTCATCTCTTCGATGCTGCGCAGAATTGTTATGTCTATTTGTTGAACGATCGCATGCAGATCTGTTAAATCTATAGTCGGGGCTTGCTGTTGAAGCGTTTCTGCGAAGTTTTCAAGACGGGATAACCCCAACTGGCGCGCCAGGCCTTTTAGTCGGTGCGCAGATTCTACAAGCTGGTGTCGATCCTCACACGCAAGCTGTTCCTGCATTTCGGTCACAAATAAAGGACCATGTTTTTTAAACATCGTACAGTATCTGAGGACCGACTGTTTTCCCAATTTATCAATAAGCACTTTCAGCATCGTGGTGTTCAAGATTGGGCGTATGTGGGATGGAGAATGCGTTTTCAATAGAATCGGCCAAATCAAATTTTGTAGTATGGAAGGAAAAAAACTTTTGAATGAGGCTATTGAATGCCTGAACATTAAGCGCTTTGAAAATCCTTTCGTTAAAAAGATCTTCGGTATTCTGCTTACTACCTATATTGAGCACATCGCCAATGGACTTGACAATTGATTGCATTATCGCATCCAAGGCAATCGCCTGACAAGATTTTTCAAGCTGTCCCTCCCTTTTATTTAATCTGGAGGCTAAACCACCTATTCCGCAAGCCAAATAACCTTGATTAAGAGACAGTCTCCTCATTGACACCATCCAGTAGCTAATGAGACCATGAAGCAACGGCGGTCGTGGAATACGATCTGTATTCCGCAAACTCAATGCTTATTTCATGAATAAAGAAGAAGAGATGAATATATCAAAGAAAACAAAATGGATTGCCATTGGCGTGATTGGGTTTGTGATTGTGGCATTTGCCATCAAGTTTCTCTATTTTTCCGGGCGTTCTTCGTCACGTCTTGCTGGGAAAAATTTCCGTCAGGTAATTAAGGTAAAGAACCTTCCTGATGCAGCCTCGGTGCTTTCCATCAGTTTTGACAAAAGGGGCACGGAAACGGTCAAAGATGTTACTTTTCGTGCCAAAGATGGTTATCTTTACACCAAAGAGTTCAAGGATTGGAGCCCTCTTGAAGGTGTGATTCGCTGGGTTCCCCATGGCGAAGGAAATGATCTCATCCAAAGTCGCGCACTCTCTCGCTGGGTAGGAGATGTTGTCAACTTAGAACTGCCTAAAGACTTCAAGAAGCTCGTCAATGTTGATATCTCCTATGCTGCGGATAATGTACGAACAAAAAACCTCGTCTATCTTAATGTCAAAGGCCATCTGATGGCTAAAGAGTACCGTGAAGGTCTTCTAAACAGACATTTCGGTGGATATCTGGAAATACAGCCTCGATAAAGTATAGCCACTGCAAACCACTTTATCTCATGCTTCAAAAGAAAGGCTCGAATCCGTAGGAGGTCACCCATGAAGGATCGCATTGTCTACTCCACCGAACAGGGTCGGATCTGTCCCAAGTGCGGTCAGCCCACAAAACGTTGCGCATGTAGAAAGACACAGACAAAACCAGCCAACGACGGCATCGTACGCGTCTCCCGCGAAACCAAAGGCCGCAAAGGCAAAGGGGTTACACTGATCAAGGGGCTTGCATTGGATGACACTGCTCTGAAAAAGATGGGAAAGACGCTCAAGAGGATGTGCGGATCCGGTGGTACGGTCAAGAACGGCGTCATTGAAATCCAGGGCGATCACATCGACCGAGTGATGACCTGGCTCAAAAAACAGGGACTGACCGTCAAACGGGCGGGAGGATAGAGAAGCACCATCATGATAGCCACATTTGCTTCGCCTGTCAGCGGCATGTTTTCCTAACAACCGGTCAGTGCGCATCATCGCGGTAGGTACGCTGATTTTTGGAGGTTTTCTGATGCTCAAAGGGTATGGGAGATGGAGATTATAATCTATGTGGACGCTGACGCCTGCCCGGTAAAGGCGGAAGTGATTCGGGTGGCGGAACGCCATAAGCTACCGGTAATCATGGTCAGCAATCAATGGATGCGTCTGCCCCAGAGTCCTGTGGTACGGATGGAGGTGGTCAAGGAAGGGCTGGATGTGGCGGATGATTGGATCGTCAAGCGTATCGGTCCTCGGGATGTGGCGATCACTGCGGATATCCCGTTGGCCGCCCGTTGTCTGGACAAGGGCGCTAAAGTGATCGGCCCAACCGGCAAACCCTTCAACGAAGAGTCCATTGGCATGGCGCTCTCCATGCGCGATCTGAACGCCCACTTGCGTGATATCGGCGAGATCAGCGGCGGCAACCCGAGCTTCCAGAAGAAGGACCGTTCGCGCTTTCTCAATACCCTGGAAAACACCCTGCAAGCGATCAAGCGAGAAGGATAATCATGGCGTACACCAAAATATAGAGCCCTCTCATCATCACTTCTAATAAGATTATACCACCATAAAGACTCACTTATTGCCAATATCACCGGATTACTCATGAATCAAATCGGTTGGTCTTTTGATAACAGCTTCGCCCGCCTGCCAGAAAAGCTCTTTACCCGGTTAAAACCAGTCCCGGT
The DNA here is from genome assembly GCA_052043475.1 of Magnetococcales bacterium HHB-1. Classification (GTDB taxonomy): domain Bacteria; phylum Pseudomonadota; class Magnetococcia; order Magnetococcales; family JBQGBW01; genus JBQGBW01. The sequence goes on along the minus strand of JBQGBW010000017.1, from coordinate 49,363 downwards.
TAAGAATCCCAAAGTCGTCATTTTAAACGAGTCGCTCGCCGGGCAGCTCGGTCTGGACGTTTCCATACTGGATCTGAAGCAACGTGCATGGCTGTTCTCGGGCAACCTCCTGCCGGAGGGATCTGAACCACTTGCCCAAGCGTATGCGGGACATCAGTTCGGTCATTTCACAATGCTAGGGGATGGCAGAGCGATCGTTTTAGGAGAACAAATCACGCCGAACCAAAATCGGTTCGACATTCAGTTCAAAGGTTCCGGTCGCACGCCCTATTCTCGCAATGGTGATGGTCGAGCGGCTCTGGGACCGATGCTTCGTGAATACATCATCAGTGAATCTATGCATGCCTTAGGCATTCCCACAACACGCAGTTTGGCGGTGACCACAACCGGTGAACCGGTGTTCCGGGAAACGATGGAGATCGGGGCGATACTGACCCGGGTGGCATCCAGTCACTTACGGGTGGGTACCTTTCAATATCTCGCCATGCATGGAGAAATAGGAATTCTGCGTCAGTTGATCGATTATGCTCTTAAGCGTCACTATCCCGAACGCCAAGGAGAGAAAAATCCTGCCTTAGCCCTGCTCAGTGGGGTAATGGAGCGACAGATCGATCTGATCATCCAGTGGCTGCGTGTCGGATTTATCCACGGGGTAATGAATACCGATAATGTTGCCATCTCTGGGGAGACCATCGATTATGGTCCGTGCGCTTTTATGGATGTCTACAACCCCGCGACGGTTTTCAGTTCCATCGATCACGAAGGACGCTATGCTTACGGCAACCAGCCAAATATCGCCCGATGGAACTGTGCCCGCTTCGCAGAAACCCTGCTGCCATTGCTACATGACAAAGAAGAAACGGCCATTGAAATGGCCACAGAGGTCATTGATGGCTTTAATGCCCGCTTCGATGCCTGTTGGATAGAGATGATGCGCAATAAGCTCGGTCTGTTCGGAAAAGAGACCGAGGATCTCACCCTGATCAATGAATTGCTTGACTGGATAGAAATGAAGGAAGCGGATTACACCAGGACATTCCGCGCGTTGACAATCAAACATATTCCAAAAGAGCCTCTGTTTCAGGAAGACGCTTTTCAGGCGTGGCATAAACGATGGCGGATACGTGTGACTCGGAACGGTTCCTCAATGGATCGCGCACATAAACAGATGCTTGTCACCAACCCTGCCATCATTCCTCGCAATCACAAGGTGGAAGAGGCGCTTGACGCCGCAATCGCTGATGGTAATATGGCCCCTCTGGAGAATTTGCTCGCTGCAATAGCTAACCCCTATGAAGACAATCCAAAACTCGAACCATACCAGACGCCCCCTGATCCCGGGGCACGTATTTACCAGACCTTCTGCGGAACATGATCTTTTTGAAAAAAGCATCAGTACACTCTCTTGCCAACTTGAGCGCTTGTATGGAGAGCGCACGATGAAGTGAAAACCAGAAGCACTCCATGGTGTTGAAGTGAACCTCATGGAGTTCATATCCATCGCGAGCATACTCATACATAGAAGACAACCCAAAGGAAGAGATATTATGCCTGTCAAGAGTTTTCCAAAGATCGTTACACAGGATCTTATTAATAAGATCTTAAATTTAACCGATGAGCGAGAATTTCAACAAGAGATAGAGCGATTGGCTCCAAAAGATAAACTAGGGCATGAACGTCTGTCGATGATGTTGTTGGAGATGGTTAACTCCCTCCCCAATGGCTCGGTTATTGCGCTGGAAGGAACCTGGGGGCGTGGTAAGACCGATGTGATGACGCGTATGGTCACTCTATTGATCATGGCGCACAGGCAGCACGCCCTGGCTCGGGAATATAAACACAAATACTCAGCACTTAGAGCGCTTGCAAAAGATATACAGCCTCATGTTATATGGATTAATCCCTGGGAGCACACCGACCATAATCTGGTTCAGCCAATTATCGCAGAAATTGGCCAACGTACCTTAGATCAACTCAGTCAAGCTGAAGGCGATGAAAATTGGAAACAGAAAACCGGGAAAGCGTTGTCTAGTTTTCATGCGCTCTTTGAGACAACACTCCAGTGGGGAAAGGCAGCCAACACAGCCTATGCTACCGTTGATCCCGTCAATGGTACTGTAGCCAATATGGCACTAAAAACGGGCTCTGCTGTTTTAAATCCTCTAAAGAAAACCATTTCTCGACTCTCAACTTCAACAGAGTCAGAGGTGAAAGAGCAGATCAATAAGATTAAATCAAAAGTGAGTGATACCAATGCAAGACATCCAGGGCATCACCTAGATGTATTGGTATCAATGTATCTTAATATGGTCTCCACAGATGCAGCACCGCTTTCCCGTCTTGTCGTCTGTATTGATGATCTTGATCGCTGTTTACCCCACCAGATTGTTCCTTTCTTGGAATCTATTTTCTTTCTTACCTCATCCAATGCTCCCATTGTTTTTATTCTGGCGGTCGATCCTGTGGCTTTGGAGCAGGCGGTCCGTTTATATTATAATCTTAAGAGCAGTCATCATGCTTTTCGTGCACAACGCTATCTGGACAAAGTTGTCACAACCCGGTTAGAGCTTCCGGCGATACCTTATGATGGGGTAGGCAAGCTAATGAGATACTATTTCGATCACAATAAAATGGGAAGATTATTCTGCCAGCGTTTTGAACTCAATGGTCATCAGGCCGCCAAACAGATTCAAAATGCTTTATCCGTGGAAGGGTTAAGAAATCCACGGGTTCTTGAAAAGTTACAGATGCGTCTTTACCACTTGGCAGTGGCTCATGTGCAATGGTTTGAGCAGAAAAACAGGCCCGATAAAATATTACTGAATAAAGACAGAGCACTGTTTGTATCTGAAAATATCTATCGCTGGCTTGCTATTCGAGAGCGATGGCCTGCCCTCCGTGATGCCATGGCCGAAACGGTTGATATTCAATATGCTCAGAAGCAGATTCAAAAGCAGAATGCTCCAGAGGAAACAGAGCAAGATGATCGGAAAAAACGACAAGATTTTGAGATACGTTTTAATGCGATTTCCAGTTTGATTCTCCGGATAGAAGGTATTGATCGTCCTTCTAATAGTGCTCTTGTAAACAAGCTGCTACAAGAGGCCGAAGATCTAGAATTGATACAACTACTCCATGAAGAGCAGCTTCCAGAAAACTCTTCAGAAGAACAAAAACAAGCATATATCCAGCGACTGGATGATTATCATAACTTTGAAGCCGTTCTAATGCTTTTGAAAGTCTAGCGTTCAAGAGGGTGCTGTCATTATTCTTTCAGTTGCAATGATCAGTTGAAAGCCATTTCAAACCCAAATATCCGTTTCTTTTAGAGGAGAATGGGCATGATATCTTCCCAATACCCTGAAAAAGTTTCAAAGACGCTCTTAATCGACCAAGTCGATATTATTGATCAGGAGAACTTTCGACAAAACTATTTTAATCCTAGAAAGCCACTCTATATTACCAATACCGCAACGCAATGGCCGGCACTGAAAAAATGGTCTTGGGACTTTTTCTCCCAAAAAAAGATCGATCAAACGCTCCTCATTGAAAAAGGCAACGTATTGCAGGGAAAAACGCACTTCTCAAAAGGCCGTTTTCAAGAGTTTCTTAGGAAAATTGCCCAAAATAAAACAAATAGCGAATCCACCCTTCCATCACAATCTCCCTATCTTTCCATGTTTCGCATCTTCGACTACTTCCCTGAGTTGGAAAAAGATGTCGATTTTTCCCTGATTACCACGCTCACAGTACATCAGGACACCTTCGCTTGGTTTGGTCCTGGCGGAACAGTGACCGGCTATCATATTGATTGGATCGATAATATTCTGGTACAGATCGAAGGTCGGAAAAGATTATGGTTGGTTCCTCCCGAGAGAAGCCAATTTATGTATCCTAGCAATAAGTTCGATTTCCGTTCCACTTTAAGCTGCGTGGAACCTGATGAGAATACACTGCAAAAGTTCCCTCTTTTCAAACAGGCACACCCCATCGAAGTGACGCTTCATCCCGGCCAGATGCTCTTTCTACCCCGCGGATGGTGGCACCGGGTAGAAGCTTTGGACCGTTCGATCAGTATCAATACTTTTGGCCACGACCTATGGGGAGTGCTCTTCTATCAGAATCGTGCCCGTTTGCAAGGATTGCTTCATCATTGGGGACTCTACCGCCGCAACAACTGTACTTGCCACCAGATCATTGATGGCCAGCGCATCGCAAAAGGCCGTTAGAACAGCAAACCAATCACTTTAGTGAAACCTCGCTATTTATCATAAACTCGGCTGACAATCGCAAGAGGAAACCAAGGACAAAAACAGCGCATTATAAATCACACTTGACTCTGCGGTCTCCATGCAAAATTAAACATCGCTCAAAAATAGCACTGTAGCGTACCTTGGCGACGGATGTCGCAAGTAGCACAATGAAACGCACCGCCTAGACTGCCAAAGTTACGGAATTTAACCGGAATAGGCTCAAACCCTTTTGACTTGAGGAAATCGATCATCGGCTTCTCCTCCGCTTCGACCACAACTCGCTTTTCATCCAGACTCAACACGTTCACTGACAACCAACGACTGGTAAAGTAGAAGGGATAATCAGCAGGAACCGTCGGCTCTGGTGCCTTTAAGATCTCCCACTCTTTGAACAACGCTGGTGGCAAGGTGTCAGGCTTAAGACGCGTTGGATTGACTAACAATTTTCCCGGAGCCAAAGGTACGAAACTCGCATCAATGTGCATGGCATGGGCATCGTTAAATTGCAACGTGTGAATCCGATAATCAGACCCAAGATGCCGCGCCAGCCAAGCAATGCCAAAACGATTGGTAACATGGCTCTGCTGGCAGAAAATATCACGACCGATACGACAAAAATCAGCCGCATCGAACACCGGCTCATCTTCTGTTACCGCACTTTGTCCAGCATAAAGATCCAGATCCGTACCACTAAGATCACTGCGAAAAAAGTTATCTTTCAGTTCCGGCTTAGGGGCTGCAGTCCACCGCGCCCCTTGTGCAAAATACTCCTTGATGAGCCTGCGATAAGCGCGCGTCTCAAAATACCGGCTCCGCCAAGCCGTTGGCGCCTCAATGATCTCGTCACCAACCACCAGCAATACATCACGTGGCATGGCTGCATAAAGGCCAGAAGTAGGACCAAAGGCTGGCGTATGAAAGGGAGCCGACCAATCAACCTTATCCGGCCGACGCACCTGAACACCTTCTCTCTCTAAAACGCTATGAAGTTCATCCAACTCTTTTGCAGCCCGAAGTAGCAAATCCGCCGGGAATGGATGACCACCACGATTCTGGAACAGTGACCAGTATCGACGCGGCATGGTTGCTTCTAGAGCGATATCCCATTCAGGAATACAAGCATGGTCCACCCTTCCAACGATCACTTCTTCCAAAGGATCCCATTCATTGAAACTCTGAACAATCTGGGCATTCTGTGTTGTGGCAATATCCATAGTTTTCCTGCACACTGTATATTGTTATTTGAGGCCGATTAGTGATTAAAGTGTTACTCAAAGGTAACAGAGGGATAAAAAGGATCTAATCGATAAGATATAGTGTAATGCACCTGGGATAAGAGGCTTTATATCAAAAATGTCCTTTGCGAAACAAAACCAGACATCTTGAATCTGGCGTCATGGAGAGGCATCTTTTGAGGGGTCAATAAATGCATATTCGGCGCGCGTTGCTTCGGTACTAATGGTCACAAGACGCTGTTGCCACTCGGAAATATGGCGATAGCTCAATTTATGCGTATTGATAGAGGGGGTCCAGAAACCGCCGTAGAGTGTGGGATCATCAAATTGGAGCAACCCTTTTTCCCGTATCAGACGATCTTGGGGTGTGCCAGGAATAATAATGAGCGCATAGGGTTCAAGGCTGAAGTGGAGATCAGGATTGATATCAAGAAGCTGGTCTCGCAAAATAATGAGATGTTTTTCTAAGTGGCTGAGACTTTCATGACAATCATCCTCAAAACCGATAATAACACCATAACCGATATAGGGTATTCCAGAACGGACGATGGCCCTCATCATGGCACAATGCGCTTGCCAGGGCAGTAGTTTATCATAACCATCACGGCCAAAAAGAGGACGTTCACCAGCAACATAGAGATAGCTGCATCCCACCTCACCATCCCAGCCACAGAGCGCTTCTACCAGCTCTTGATCGGGTTTGAGACTGGTTTGATCACTATGACGTCCTAAACCACGGGTCATCTTGGCCAACTCCAATCCATTGGAGAAAAGGGTGGCAATATTCATCTCCTTAGCGCCATTCATGATGGTTAATACATCCTGGCGCCCTCCCGGCCTTAGAACCCGGGCCAGAAACTGATCAGAATAGATATTAACCGAACGTGCGCCCGCTTCTTTTTGAAGAGCGATCCAAGAGAGTGTCTTGTGGGGTGTCATCGCTTTGAAACCCAGTTTATAACTCGGTGTCTGGCAGAAATCACACGTGCGGTCACAGCCAAAATCAGGCATGATTGATCCCATGGGTTTCAGATGCTTTGGAAACACCTTTCGGAACTCCTGACCACCAAAACACTGTCGCGCCATATCCACTGAAGGCATCGGCCAGGATTCAATTTTCATAGTTGGTGCCCGTTGAGGCGGCGCTTTGCTCTCTGGAAAGAGTGCACCTTTTATATCTGTTTTGGGAATTTCACCCAAAACGGCCCGAAGGATCGCCCCATTGGCTCCCCCCGATTTATCAAGCACAATGGCCGCTGCACCGGCCTGAAGATAGCTCTGGGGTTGTGCGATAGCATCAGAACCGCCGACCACAACAGGCTTACCCCCTTGAATCAGATGTTTTATCACCAATAAGGCGATCTCTCTTTGTATGCAGAGATTTACCGTGATTCCCCACACATCAAAAGCGAGAGGATTCAGAGCAAAAGGATCATCCCCTTTCATAAATTTAATCAGTTCCCGATCATTCCATAGAACCCGGCCATAAGTATGTTCTACTTCGCCCCATTTCATATTCAGAAGATGAGGTGAAAAACCTTCCGCGTTCAGACTGGCCATAAGAATCTGTTTGCTGATCAGCGGTGTATCACGACGTGGGGTTGACCAGTTACGTCCTTCAGCATCAATAACATGGGGCAGTGGTAGTTCAATCAAGCCAATGGTGGCACCGGAGGCTGTATTCATAATAAAACTTTGTACTCTAGTATGTAAAAATTCATAATATGGATCAAAGAAATAAAAAGTCTTTTCGGCTTTCAGGGGTGCCCAGTTGCATGAGACGCATCTGCCATGCAGAAATTTCTTGATAACTGAGGGCGTGAGAATCAATACTTGGTGTCCAGAACCCACCATAGAGTGTTGGGTCATCAAAACGTAAGAGTCCTGATTGACGCACGCGACGCTCCTGCCCTGTACCTGGAGCCAATGTCAGTGCGTAGGCTTCAAAACTGAAGTGCAGCGCGGGATTGATCTCTAGCAGTTGTTCTGTTAAATCAGATATGGCTTCTTCAAGATTCTGGAAACTCTCATTGTTTTCATCTTCGAAGCCAATGATCACACCGTAAGCAATATGCGGCAGGCCCGCTTTAACCATACTGTGCAACATATCGCTCTGAAGACGCCAAGGAAGAAGTTTTGCATACTTCTCCTGCCCTGCAACAGGGCGTTCTCCTCCGATATAGATGTAGGATGTCCCCACACGACCATCCCAACCACAGAGTGCTTCAACCAGTTCGGTATCTGGGCGAAGATCGGTGTTATCGCGATTGAGTCCGCGCCCGCGTGTCAATTTTCGGATTTCTAAACCATTCGGAAATTGCAACGGCATCTCAAGCTCCCGGGCGCCGTGGGCAATACGCAGTAACTCCTCCCGTCCTTTTGGTTTAAGAATACGTGCCAGAAATTGATCGGAATAGATATTGATGGAACGTGCACCAGCATCTTTTTGTTGTGCGATCCACGCTAAGGTCATTTCCACAGACATGGCTCGATATCCCAACTTATAGTTAGGCGTCTGACAAAAATCACAGGTACGGTCACAACCGATATCGGGCATGATGGAACCAATGGGTGCCAGATGATCAGGGAAAATTTCCCGATAGTTATGCCCACCAAAACATTGTTGGCTGATCTCCTTAGAGGGGAGTGGCCAATCGGAGATATCCATAGGACGGGCACGCTGTACTGGTCTGTCTGCGCTGAATACAGCACCTTTTACTGACTCTGGTGGAATCTGACCCATCGCAGCATAGAGCACCGCTTGATTTGCCCCACCTGATTTATCAAGAACAACCGCCGTTGCACCCGCCTCAAGATAGGCTTTAGGATAACCGATAGGATCTGATCCTCCTACAATGATTGGTTTATTCCCCTGTGCAAGATGGCGGATCACAACACAGGCCATCTCGCGTTGCAGTGTAAAGTTTACGGTGAGACCCCACAGATCATAATGGTCTGGATCAAGATCAAAAGGGTTAGCGCCTGCAAAGATCTTTGATAATAATTTATTGTTCCAGGTCACCTCGCCATAGGAACTTTTATAATCACCATGCGCTAAATTGACCAGAACAGGTTTAACGCCACTTGCCGCCAGATTGGCCATCAAAATTTGCTTACTGATCAATGGCGTGTCACGACGCGCTGTGGTCCAGACCTTTCCTTGCGTATCATGCAACTCAACGGGTGGCAGTTCAATCAGACCAATGGTGATCTGCTTTTTGCGAAAAAAATGAGAAGGCGCGTGTAACATAAGATTTAGTCAGATGGTATTGATTGAAAATGGTTAACTTTAATATTTTTATACTAAGATCAAGGTGTTGGTGATCCTAACCAATTAAAAAGATCCACTATATGAGGATAGAGTATAATCGCTAGGAGAGCAAAAAAGAGATAGCGCAAGTAACGAAAGCGGGATGCTGTACTCTGGGTCAGTTGATCCATTTTGCTGTTTAACTGTTGTGACTGCTCTTCGATCTTTCCAAGTTGATTAGAGATCTCCTGATTGAGTTGACTAAAATATTCGCAGCTTTGCGTATCAAGAATTTTTCGTTGGCGTTCAATATTCTCATCAAGCTGTTTTAGAACCTTATCGAGCTGAACAAATCCTTCTTTACGTACGACACGCTCTTTTTCCAGTGCCTGTTCCATCTGAATCGCGTGGTGCGCTAAATCTTTTTTAAGGATCTTAAGCTCTTGTTCAAGTTGCGAACGCTGCTGTTGATCGGCTTGCTGAATTTGTTCTTCCAGTAGGAGTAGGCGACTCTGCAATTGCTCACGGCCTGTTGTGACCATCTCTTGCAGTGCCTGATGATTCTTTTGAGCTTGACTCTTTTGCTCTTCAAACTGCTGTTTGTTTTGACTCTGATTCTCTGTGATGGCCGATTGAATATGGTTATGCTCTGTATGCCGCTGTTTGGCGTGCTGAGCAATCTGTTCTAAAAGAGAGGCCTGCTGTTTTTTTGCCTGTTTGAGCCCATTCTGAAGCTGTTGCAGAATTGTGATCTGTCCAGAAGTGAGTGACTCTTGTAAACCCGCTTCGATCTTTTCTATTCGCTCGTGCTGTTTTTCAAAAGCCTGGATCTGTACATCACTGTTCTTATCTACAGCTTCTTGTATAACGCTGCGTTCTGCAATGGCTTGAACGGCCTCTTCCGTGATACGGTCCATAATCAGATCATGACCACTCTCGATATTATTGAGTGTGGTTTGCTGTTGCTGATGGAGCAGGTTATGGCTTGAAGCCAGCGCTTCTTGCAGTACCTCTTGTGTTTTTTGTGACTGAACTAACTGTTTTTCAGCAACCTGTTGATGAATCTGATAATTTTTTTCAAGCGTTGCCTGAATTTTATTGTGCTCTGAGCGCGATTGTGTTTCCTCTTCTGTGATACGGGCTAAGATCTGATTGTGGCTGTTTTTCTGGTCACGCTGCATATCCTGCAACTGTTGCTGTATAAGCTCCTGTCCTGAAACGAACGACTCTTGCAGCGCAGTTTGTACAGCCTGGGTTAAATCATGCTGCTGTTTCAATGTATCCAGATTAATCTGATGACGCTCTTGGATAATCTGTCGTGTTGTTTCATGTTCTTGTAGAGATTGAATCTGATCCTGATCAAGACGCTTTGTAAGTTGTTGTTGAGTGGACTGAAAAGTTTCGTGCAGTTTCTGAAACAATGCGTGGAGAGATTGACTCTTTTGAGAGAAGTTTTGCTCCATCTGCTGGAGCTGACTCCTGATCGCTTTCCTGACAGCTTTTTGGGCTTCATTTAACTGGGTGGTTTGTTGTGTAATCTGCTGCGTCAGCGTATTAATATTAATTTCTTGTGCGTGCCTAACCTGCTGAAACTCTGTTTTAATCTGCATCTGGTGCAGATCTGTATCCTGTTTGATCTGTTGGAGTTGGGATTCAAGAGCCTGTCTAAACATCTGGTTATTGTTCTTAGATTCCGTAAGATAGGCTGTGAGTATCTCCTGCACCTGTTGATAATGAACCTGCGCCTCATCCTGCATCTGTTTAAACTGTTGATCACGCTCCTCTCGATCTGTTTTATTTCTGCGCTCTAAGTCATGCCCTAACTTTTGGAGTCTGTCATCCACTTTGACGCGGTGCTGCGTCATACTCTGCTGAATATGATCATGTGCTGTAAAAATATCTTTTTGAAATGTCTGCCAGGCGTGTTGATTTTTAATGATATGGGATGTAATCTCCTGCTGTAATTTCTGTTGCTGTTCACGCGTGTCATTCTGGAATGTTTCCGTTCCATTTTGAATCTGTGTTAGATGTTTTTCTGTAACATTGAGTGCTTCAGCAATATGATGTCTTGATTCTTGTTGCTGCCTTAGTTGCTGCTCCACAGTCTGTTTGTGAAAGCGCTGGTTTGCTTCTTCGATCTTATTGAGCCTATCCTCTGAGGTGCGCAATATATTTGCTGTATAATATTGCGTCGATTGCTCTAATGTTTTTTGTTGTGCAAGAATCTTCTGATGGAAAGACTCAGTATCTGCTTGAATATTTTCGAACTTCTCTTCAAACAGCTTTAAGGGTATGATAATCCCTCTCTCTATTATATTGACATGCAGCTTATCTAATAATTCGAGTAAAGATTCGGAGAGTGCCTGGTTTGCCTGTGTTTTACTCAAGCCTAATTTAACCATTCGCTTCACAAACAGCCGACCATCAAAACGGATAGGCGCAGGAATTTTTTTTTCAAAAGAGGTTTTGTTCATGGGATTATCCAAAATGATGGTTAAAACATGTCAATAGCATGGAAGCGCAATCGGTTTAGTGTGATTCTGGTGGTATATTATGGAACTGTTTAAATTTTGGTGTGATACCACGTTCCTTAAATGCTTTCCAGATTGTGATCCATATTTGATTGGGAACCGCCCAGCGTTTACTGTAAGGAATGTGAAACCAAACCTGATAATCAGCCGCCCAGTCGTTAAAACCTAAGAACATTACCCAGGGTGTCTTAATGTGGTCCACCTTATCCAGACATTCATAGAGAAGCTTTTCGATCTCTTCGGGTTGATGTTCCTGGGTTAAGTAGACACTAAAACCCTTCCAATAATACTCATTGGGTTTGGTATAGTTAACAATGGTGCTTTCAGCGGCCTGACTGTTAGGAACGGTCACCAGTTCCTGTGTCATGGTGAGTATACGGGTGGTACGCCAGGTGATGTCAACCACGCTACCGGTGATTCCACTCACCTTGATATCATCGCCCACCACAAAGGGGCGCTCTATATTGATGGCCAACCCTGAGAAGATGTTGGAAATATTCATCTGGACAGCCAAACCAATAATCATCGCCATCATACCGGATGTGGCAAGAAGTCCGGTGAGAGTCTGGCCAAAGACAAAGGAGACAATCGCAAAGCCAGCAATGAGAAAGATGATTGCTGAAACCAGACCGCGTACCAGATTAGGAATCGCATGCTCTGCTTTCTTCTCCAGACGTTGCCAGATAAAGACCTCCACTCCATGTCGAATGGAAAAAGCAATGAGGAGAATGGCCGTAAATTTGATAATCGCCCATACGGCTGTTTTTTTCTGATTCTCTAAGCGATCCAGTTGGGTAATGCGGATCTCTCCTTGCTTAAGACGCGATAGCTTTTGTGGTGACAGTTCCCCTTCAGCTAAAATAATCTCTTTGAGGCGTTGTTCGGAGAATCCTTTTAACTGATCGATATTACGTGCTAAACGTTGTGTTTCAGATGTTAATGCCTGGACTTTTTCCTGATAGATTCTCTGCTCGGCAGAGAGACCAAAGCGTGAAGCGCGTGTAGAGAGCAGTGTGAGCCATTTAAATTGAACCGCTTTTTGAATACGCTGTTCAAAAAGTTGTTCAATCCACTGATCGATTATTCTCTTCTTTTTCTCCTGATCGTTGGAGAGTATAGAACGATTAATCTGTTGATCTGTGGATGTATCGCCCTCAGCGGTGTTTGATTGACTTAAACGTTGTTTAATCTGCTGCTCTTCTATTTCAACTGATTGGCTTAATTGAATATAAGCGGTTTCAAAATCTTTAACCAATGTCTGGAGCAGATTACGTTCCCGATTGTTGAGTTTTATCAACCGTGTTGCTAAGTCAATCTGTTTTTTGGTGATATGCTCTCTTTTCTCGAAAAGAATCACCTCTTTATGGAAGGCGAGCAAAATTTCTGTGAGCGCTGAACCGCGTTTGGAAGCAAACAGGGTCAGCATAGACTCCAAACGCCCTTCTGAGGCATCCAATCGACGTCTTGCTTCTTGAACCAGATTTTTCTGTTCCAGATCAGAAAGATCTTTTTCTGTTTTAATCTCTTTTACATAGAGTCGCTGCCAGTCCCCATGCAGACTGAGTTTGGAATCAATGAGGGTACGCAACTGAATCAGTGTGGGTAGTGCTTTGATAATCTCTTGATTCATCTGCGTAAAGCGCTCCTCCTCACGTTTTATCCGTTGGCGTTGCGCAATGAGTTGAAGATGCTGCTTCTCTAAGGGGGCGATTCGATCCGCATTGAGTAGTTTATAGAGAACAGAAGGGAGTTGATCGGCTGTGAGTTCGCCCTGCCCAAGCCGTTTTTGAAGTTCTATGACACCAGCATAAGATTGTTGTGCCGCCATTAATGTCTGTTCAAGCTGTTGTATGGTCTGTTTAACTGCATCGCGCTCCTTAGAGAGCGCATCAAGAATCGCTGCTTTTTGCTGTTTTTGATCCTCCAGAAACTGAATGCGGCTGGTGAGCAGATTTTGATATTGAGTTAACTCCTCATACAGACCAGCAACAGGGACACGATCATTCTGATCACCCCACTGCTCTAATTTAGCGAGAGGAGAACGGACTGCGGGGGGCTTTGTCTCTGTTTTTGCAATCAAAGCCGATGCAGGAAAGTTTGCTAGATTATAGAGATGTTTGCGTAGTCTGTTCTTCTCTGTCCACAGGCTGTTTTGCGTTGATGAAAAAAGCACATCTTTGGATGCATTGATTCGCTCAATTCGCTGTGTGGTCTGTTGTTGCATCCGTGTCAAATGGTGTTGACTCTCCTGAAATTTTTTGGATACCGTCAGATAGTTAATTTCAGATTGTTCAATCTTTTGGATAATCTGTTGATTCGCCAGTTTTTTAAGCTGTTTAACCTGTTGATGTTTTTGCTGTGCCTGCGTCAGATTTTTCTCAAAATGTTCCAGCTCTCCAAGATAGAGGATAAAACGTTTCTCCGCCTCTTTAAGTTTTTCGGCCTCTTTGGGCAGACGCACTTGGGATCTCTGTAGTGCCGTTGTCAGTTTTGTGGTTTGTTTATTGAGCTGTTTAATGCCCTGATGCAATCGGGTTGAGAGTGCTGTTGTCGCTGACTTTTGATCTTTGGAGGTTTTAGGAAGGCTTTTAAGAAGAACCTGCAACTCTAGAATACGGTCATCAAGAACACGGCTCTGTTGCATCAGATGTTCACCCTTTTTAATAATCATTGATAGGGTGGCATGATACGCTTTGGTCTGTTTAACACGTTGTGACTGGTTGAGCTGTCGTGTTTTTAACTGTTGGGCATAGCGCTCGGCACGGGAGATATCAAAAGCAATGGACTCTTTCTCACTATGATCGATCAAAAGCGGTCTGTTAGCGGCACGCGCTTTCTCAAGTTTTTCAGACTTTGCCAGGAGTTGATCCAGCTGCTTCGTTCCTAGCAGAAAGGTGCCCATACGCCATGTGTATTCCGCCTGAATCTGTGCCAGTAGGTTTTGTCGAACCTTAAGACGTTTTTTCTGGATATCCTCTGAGAACTGTTTACGTTTAATAATTTTCTGTTGCTGCCTGAATAGTGTCTGCTTCTGTTTTGTCAGTGTTGATTGTGCCTGTTTCAGTTTCTCTTGGTCGTTAAGAAGACGCTGTATATTCTCTTCTGTGGTATCAAGCTGTTTTTGCAGCATACGATATAGACCACGATAGCGGTTATGGCGGCCATCAATCTGGTTCTGTTGTAGCGGATAGGGAACATTTTTTCTTTTAAAGGTATTATCCCTGATACGCCATAAAAATTCCAGACGACCGAGATCCAGTTGAACGCGTGTCTGATTCCAACTGAGCAGTGTATTCTGTAGTGATTCCAACTGCTTTTTACGCACTTTCCAGAGATGATTCTCTTTATCAATCAGTTTAAGTTGCTGTGTCTGATTTTGCTCGGTTTTATGGAGCCGATTGAGCTTCTTTTTAATACTGGCTTCAGCAGATAGATGTTGCTGCTCTTTTAAAGTTAAACGACGCTTCTCCTGCTGAAGTCGTTTGATCATCTCCAGATTGGTCAGAAGTGCCCGTTGTTCCTGACGAAGTGTGGGCTCAACCTGATTATAGAGCTGTTTTAGATGTTTCAACAGTGCCTGATTGCCCAGATGATGAAAAGCGCGCGCCTGTTCAACTTCAGCCTGCACACTCAAAGAGAAGATATTGAGTAGCATAATACAGAAGATAAAAAAACGGTTCTGTATTGATAAAACAGAATGCCTACAGGTTGAATGGCGTGACTTTTTCATGGGGAGATTGCCTTGGTGGCCTGAATCATAATCCAGGAAAGCATATTGCGTTCTGTTGTTTTCGCACTTTCTGCATACGCTGTGGATAGGCGCGGATAGTTTGCGGCTTGGGCTTTCTGGCTGACACGCTCATAGGTGATACGCAGATGCTTTGTAAGATCCTCCCAAGCATCCATCTCAATATGGTTCTGCTTCATAGCATCCATATAAGCCTGCCTGGTATGCAGTGTTTCCAGATGGAAACGATCACAGACCCATTCACGGACATGATCATCTAGCAAGCCTGTGGGAGAGACCAGGGTATCATAGATTATGATTCCACCTGGTTTAAGGCATGCGGATAGTTTTTCAAAAAGTGGCAACATCTGGTCTGCGTGTACATGATAAATTGCGGCATTGCTCCAGATATGGGAAAACGTATGCTTTTCAAATGTGGCATCAATCATACTGGTGCAGACAAAAGAGACGGCTTTTTGTATCGATTGATGTTGTTGCGCCAACGCCTGTCTGGCACGTTCAATGTTACTGGTGGCCAGATCCAATCCAACAACACGGCAACCATAGGTTTGTGCCAACCAGATCGCTGTGTAACCATTACCACAACCAAGATCCAATACAACCGATTCTGGTGTGAGTGTAATGCGTTCAGCCATCCATTGAATATGAAGATCAGTAGCCTTCTCTAGGGAGATACTCTGTTCTTCACCTTCGGGAAAACGCCCCCAACACATGGAGTTGTTTTCTGACCAGACCTTTTTCATAATCTGGTGATGTTTACGATAGTAAGTCTGTTTGTTTTCATCCAGTGCGGCATCTAAAGGGCGGCGTGCTAACAGTGCGGTATGATTCTTTGTAGGAGAGATCATACTGAACCCATGAAATCCACGCTCTTTTAATGCCAGCTTAAGGGGTATCATCTCGATGAATGCATGATCAATGAGCAGCGTTCCCCCTGGTTTAAGTAGCGTGTATATGATTGTCAGAGTATGGTCAATCGGTGTGATATCAGGATGATTGGCTGAGAGTGACAGTACATCGTGATGAAGGAGAATAAAATCGTACTGCTTATGATCCAGATCCTTCAAGATTGTATTCCAGGAGGTGAGATGGCAACCGATGTGCGGATAATCAGTGAGGGCCTGTTTTACGGGGTGATACTGTGCCTCATTCATACCGCAGTAGTCAATTTTATAGTCGCGCTGTCCGAGCTCGATTATCAGAGGATGTGCATCACCAGCGATTATAAGAATATGTTCACTGTGATTCTCATGAAGGATGGCATCAAGGTGATCAACCTGTTCGGTTGCTAAGAGAGAAGTCATGGATATATTGATGTTAAATAGGATGAATAGAGCAGGATTGAATAATCTATAGAATTAACTCGCGAGACCACCAGCGGTCTCTCCACCATCAATGATTACCGGTGTTCCTGTCATGAAGGGCGCTTCATCCGAGGCAAGAAACGCCATCAAAGCAGCAATCTCTTCAGGTTTTGCATGGCGCTTTAGCGGTATTGTCGCATTGACCGCTGCCATCGCTTCTGGTGTATACTCAGCCGCCTGCATAGGCGTGAGCACATAACCGGGACAGATCGCTAAAACACGGATATTCGGGGCCAGTTCTAAAGCCATCGTGCGGGTTAATTCAATGAGTGCCGCTTTACTGGCATTATAATCCGCATAACCTGGCATACCAACTAAGCCACTGACCGACGCTGTATTCAGGATAACTCCTTTTTTATTCATTTCCAACATCTGACGTGCCGCTTGTTGGGCGCAGTAGAATGCACCATCCATATTGACCGCCCACAAATGCTGCCAATCTGAGGGTGTGATATCGATAAAGGCATGGCGTTGGCTGATACCGGCATTGTTAATTAAAACATCAATGCCCCCTAGATCCTGTTTAACCTGAGAAAAACGTTGAACAACGGTTTCATGGTCTGCCACATCAACGTGCAGGGCCATCATGCGTTCTGGATATTGATCAACCAATTGATCGGCTGTGGCTCGATCATGATCCATAATCACCACGCGCGCACCTTCTTGAACAAAGCGAATTGCAGCGGCCGCACCAATGCCTGAAGCGCCTCCAGTAATGACAATGCACCGATTCTTTAATCCAATCATGATTTTTCCTCTACAACGATCACAAGGATGTTGTTCTATTCTTCTACGCTGCTATAAAAATAGTTAACAAAAAAAGCAGGCTTCTTTTGTCTGGAGCACACCTCTTTTTTCTAGACGCATTCTCAATACGTTGTTAAAATCCTTCATGAAATCACGCCAATGCTTTCTCAAGGGTCAAGAAGATGTCCAACGCATTTATTATCATGTTATCCGCCAGTTTGATCATTGGTTATTTAGGCCGTCACTATAAACTGGGATTCTGGGGATACTTTTTTGGTTCTATGCTGTTCACGCCTTTTGTTGGTTTGATTCTTCTGGCTGCTGCAGTGCCTGTCAAACGGCATTAATATTTACAGCGAGGACTTTTTTTGCTTTTGAACCAGCCTTTTTCCTTTTTCAAAAGCGTTGCGGAACTGATCCTGAACCGCATGCACATCAAAATCTTCCATCGTTCCTCCATCCTCAAAATGCTGGATAAATACCTGTCCTAGCGCATACACCATGGCACCGGACAGTACAGAAACAGCCCCCGCACCTCCAATACTTCCAGGCCCAGGAATGGATTTAATTAAACTGGCCATACCTGTCATTGCGGCAACAGGCAGTAGACCAGAAGCAAAAGAGATCATGGCTTCTTTAACAACCGTATCTGAGAATGGAATTTCAAAAAGATTGGATAGCCTTTCCAACATTTTCATTGAAATACCCATTATACCGGCAATATCAAGCAGCGGTATGGGAATCACACCAACGGCCATGGCGGCAATCACGCCATCTTTAACAATACTCTCTGCCTCCGCATGAATCAGGTCTCCCACAGTGGGCTCTTCGATGAGATCATCCTTGAAAGCCTCCTCGGAATCGTGAACCGTTCCCTTCTCTTCTGTCGATGGTTCTGACATCTTCATTTTCCTTGATCGTCTATTTTATCCAAAATACAGCGCTACTTATCGGTTTTTTGTGTAACCGGTATCTTAATCGCTGTTTTAGCCGGTGTATGGATGGCACCTGTTGTGGGTACATGCTCCATAACCGGTGCATTGACAGCGCCTTCTGTCCACGCCCCAGAGTTCAGAATCAATGGCATGCCATCTTTCTGGCCGCCAATGACGATCATCTTGGCATTTGGAGAGGTTGAGAGTGCTAATGTGGCCTCAATCCCTTTCCAGCGTAGAACATGGTTTGTCATATTGGCAGAGACATTCTTGGCATACTCCCGAATACCATTCGACTCGATCTTTTTACGCTCGGCTTCTTTAATTTCACTCTGTAAGCGAAATGTATAGGAGAGATAACGCTGCTCTTCAACCAGCTTTCTCTCAATGGCCTGCTTGACACCACGGGGTAGGCTGACACGCCGAATAATAATATCATCGACAATGACAAACTTACGACCAATCTCCTCAATCGCCCTTGCCACCAGTTTACTTAACAGAAGATTCTTGTTGGTATAGATATCTTCCGGTGTATGTTTTCCCAAGCCCTTACGCAAAACAGACTCAATTTGAGGAAGGATAATCTTATTAGGATAGTCAGGCCCCACCTGCTGATGTAAAACACCAAGTAGCTCAAAAATGGGTCGATAGCGTACCGCCAGTTTAAGATTAATGGGCAAACCACGATTGGTCAGCACATCAAATTCGCTGCGAATGATCTGTACACGAACATTGTAGCGTGTCATCGTATTTAAGGGAAAGAGAATGTGCAGACCTTCAGTATAGATCCGGTCTGTGACCACACCACCTGACAGCGGACGATAGATCACGCCCCCTTCTCCTGCTTCAACAAAAATAACAATCCGATCCCAGAGAAAAAAAACAGTCAGCACCATACCGAGCCAGAAGGCAATCCAATAGGGAAGTTTATCCACAAAGCCACGGCTCCAGCGTTGCCAGAAACGAGGGCGAACAGGTGATGGGCTCTCTTGTTTGGAATCTGTTTTGAGAACCATGGTCTCAATTTCCTCATGGATGCGTGATGAGTAAAAGCGCACTGCTACGACGCAATACACAATGAAGCGTAATTTGAAGGGTCTTAGGGTCTAATGCGGCGAAACTTTCATCTAGAATAATCAGGTCTGCTTTCTGAAGCAGGGTACGCGCAATAAAGAGACGGCTGCTTTCACCATGAGAGAGACGCCATCCCGACTCCCCCATCATCTGCTCCATGCCAGCGGGCATGGTATCGATAAGATCACCCAACCCAAGTTCTCGACAGATTGTTTCTGCTTCAATCAGAGCATCACGGGAGGGCGGCCATGTGCTTCCCATGAGTAGATTAAAAGCGAGCGTCTCTGTAATAATATGGTTTTCATGAAATTGGGGCGCAATCACAATACGTTGACGCCAGGCATCCTCTCCTAACTGATTCATTGTTAAACCAAAAAGATGTAATACCCCTTTTTGTGGTCTCTGTAATCCAGCCAAAAGGGCTGCCAACGTGGATTTACCACTTCCTGATGATCCCTCTAGAAGAATGCGTTCTCCCACATGAATCTTCAGGTGGCACGCATCAATGACTGGGCGTGTGGCGTAGGAAAAATTGAGCTGCTCGCCATAGAGTAATGCGGTGCTATCTATTTGATCTTTGAGTGGATGCGATAAAAAATTTTGTGGCACCGCTTTGGTGCGTGCCGCACTGCGATAGAGCGGTGCTAACTGTTTCCAAGCCGACATCGCTTGTAGAAAGTGACGCAGGCTTTGACTGAGTTGATCCAATGCAGAAGCCGCGAACAGCATGCCGCCCAATGCAATGACAATCTTTTGCCAATCGGATATGGGTGAAGTCAACTCTGGGAGCAAAACAAGCAGGGATAAAAGCAACCAGCCTCGACGACCAGCCACACCCTTAATCAAAGCGATCACCTTAATCTGATGATAGCCCAAAGCAATCTGATGTGCCAGCAGTGCATCTTCGGTCTTGTGATGATCTTCTGGTCTCTCCTGAACCAGTCGTGTGCGATGTCCCACCATCCGTTCGGCAAGATCACAACTGATTTTTCGATGATGTTCCAGCCAAGGCGTTGTTCGTTGATAGAAAAGATAGCTTAAAAAGAATAGGATTAACAGATAGCCCAGAAGTAACAGGCCATGCAACAGACCGCCAGCGCCCATAAGCAGAATAAAAAAGGCCAGAAAAAGCTGCACCAGCGCGATAAGAGAGATAAAAGCCATACTTAAGCTCTGGCTCTCCAACAGCTCAATATCCATCACCTGACCAAGAAATTGACCACTCCCCTGATGACGCACCTCCTGTGGATCCAGTTTCAGAATGCCTTCTAAGAGTCGATTGCGCAGGAGCATACCAAAACGGATGGAGAGTCGGTTTTTCTCCTGAATACTCAACACCTGTAAGGGAATGGCTGTGAGAAGTAGAAGCAACCAGAGGTGGACCCCATAATCCAAAGAAGCATCATGGAAGAGATGTTTTCCCAGCACACTCCAAGAGAGGATAATCAGCATCTGAAACAGCAGCGTACTGCCTAGAATTGTCACCAGGTGTGTGGGTATGGCCGCATGACGCAGTTGTTTTAAGAAACTGTCTCCTGGAGCGAGACGCAATAGCCAGACTGCGGGCATCTTCTGTTGACGGAGTTGTTCATGCATCAGTGCATTGATGATACGTGTACGACGTGCTTGAGAGATCTTTAAGGTATGCACCATCTCCTTAAATATCGGTTTCACAACCTTCTCTGCGGAGGAGGTGAATAATGGTAAAATTTTATCCAAGGTGACACGATATTTCTGACCATCAAGCCCTAACAGGGTAAGATAACGACGATTCCCTGCCACAAGAAGCAGAAAATCTCCTTCATGCTCCTTAGGCAACGCCAGGAGAGCCGGTGCAGCACGTATCAGAAGATCTTTAAACTCTGGATAAACAACCTCCACCGGCTGACATTCGATCTCTAGAAGTTGGGCGGCACGGTTTAACCAGCCGTTTATTTCCTCAACGGATGCTGTGTGATTTGGCGCCACAGGCAGTGGTTGCACCGCCACGCGATAGCCAATCTGCTGTGCAAATAGGGGCAGCGCCTCATGCAGACGTGCACGAGGCCAAACCAAATGACTTACAGACACAAAAACAATCCTGAAATCGGAGGTTAACCGGTTTTTTCGCTGTTTGAAAAGAGATCAATCGATTGGATTTACTTTATCATTTTAAAGGGTTTAATCCCTCTTTTTCTCTCTTTTTTCAGCGCCTTTTTTAGCTCTTTTTTTGTTTGAACCACCACACGACCCTTTTTCATTCGCCATTTTTGCCATGCCGTGCTGTTCCATATCAGCGAACGTACACGCTGTTCACTCTTTAATAGCTGTTGATAATGGCTATTCGGTTGACTTAATAGGGCCTGTGGTGAAGCATCCTCAACAATTTCTTTATCATGCACCACCCAGACACGATCAAAACTTTGTGTATCCGCCACATCATGGCTGATAAAAATCAGGGTGGCATCACACCAGAGTCGGCGAGCCCTCTTAAGAAGCCTTGTCCGTTGCCGGCGGGTTAAGCCACGAAAAGGTTCATCAAGAATCACCAATCGGACCTCTCCCTGATTAAATCCCCGACCAAGACGTACCCGCTGCCCCTCACCGCCAGATAATCTGCCCGCATTCTCTCCCAGAACGGTATCTATACCATCTGGAAGATGGGTGATCACCTCAAGTAACTCCGCCTGTTCTAAAACTTCTGGCATCAGCTTCTTTGTTTTTTTCTGACCATAGTTTAAATTATCAAGCAAAGAGCGGTTCCATAACTGAACCTTGGGATCAACCCACACCAGCGTCTGCCGTAAACGCTGTAGCGTTTCTCCCTGCAACAGTTGGCCATCAATCCAGATACTGCCACCGATTGCCGGACGATACCAGCCTAACAGTAACCCCACCAGACTCGATTTTCCCGCCCCTGACCTACCAACAATGGCAACATGCTCTCCTGGTGCCAGATGAAAATTAAGGGGATTTAACACCCGACATCCAGAAAGATCCAGTTTAACCTGATGAAAATCGATGGTTACACCCTGTTTTTTGACGTCAATATCGGTTAACGGCCGTACTGTGGATGGTGGTGGTGTATTTTCAGCATACCATGTCTCGCTCTCATCAGGTGCAGAGAGGGGCTCTAAAAGACGGAGCAGACGGTTACGCAGCATGGGATATTGTTGAATACCCTGAGCCAGTTGATTCCCCAGTTGGGGTAACAGCAGCAGCCAGTAGAGAAAAATCAGGGTGCCACCAAAGTTGAGTCCAGTTTTAAGATAGGAGGTAACCAACCAAATCGATATGCTGGTATTGATCAATAGACTGATCCAGATCACATGCTCAAATGTTGTGAAAAATTTCTCTCCAGCTTTAGCCCAATGCAGCAGCAGTTTTTCATGTTCTATCCGTAAAGCGGGTTCGGCACGATGGCTGCGGATCGGTATCAATCCCAAAAGCGCATCCAGATAAAACCGGCTTAGTCCACCAATATGGGTACGCAACCGCATATCTTTCTCTTGCAGCCAGGGCTGGGATAAAAAGATAAATGTGAGCATAATCAGACAGCTGATAAAAACCCGCCCCGCCCCTTCAGGGTAGAGAATCATCAATCCGATGGTGATAAAGATAATCTGAACAAGAAGACGGCAGAGATTGATTGCCAGGTTAGGAAGGATGGAGAGTTCACGCAGATCATAGGCGCGTTGGATCATATCCGAGGTGAGGCGGCTATGAAAATAGCGATCTTCCAAGCGAGGCAGTTTTTTGAGAAACCGCATGCGCAAGCGCATCTCTAAACGTTGGCCAAGATGTAACGATAACCAGTTTAAAGGCCACTCCATAATCAGTAGAGAGAGCAGAAAGAGTAGAACTAAACTGTAAGCCTGCATCTGTTGAGAGATCAGGTGCAGTTGCTGTCCCACCTCCATCAGTGCACGCAGAACCAGAACTTCGATGGTGATACCAATCCCTGCCAATAACGTTCCGATGATCACCAACAGAGGGGTCAGCAAGCCATCCTCACACAATGCCTGCCAGATATGGATCTCTGGTTTAACAATCTTCTCTTTAAGCGCAGCAATGAGTTCGGGCATACGCTGCGTTGACGATTCAATTTCCTCTTCTTCTGCAAAA
Source organism: Magnetococcales bacterium HHB-1 (assembly GCA_052043475.1). Lineage (GTDB taxonomy): Bacteria > Pseudomonadota > Magnetococcia > Magnetococcales > JBQGBW01 > JBQGBW01. The sequence continues at coordinate 26,122 of JBQGBW010000017.1, read as the reverse complement.
TGATCCAGAGATGAATCGGCTTCTTCATGATGTATAAGGCCAGGACAGTGAATAATGACCGCACCAGAGAAGAGCAGATGACTGCGCTGTTTTGGATCAACCTGCACAGACCAGTAGTTTTTAGGGATATGCTCTGGCATCAAGAGCAGTTGATTTAGAAGTTCTCCGGCCTCAATACCCATGCGCACACCGCGTGCACGAACCAACGTGGTGATCATGCGGGTTGCGGCATCCAGACTGGCTAACGCGTACCACTGGTTATTATGCAAACATTGATTCAGACAGGCATCGGCCCAGGTTGGATCATTACAGATCGCGAGCATGCGTTCGCGAAGGATATCGATAAAGGCATCCGATTGGGCCCAAGCCAGCCACGATGATTCAGGGATCGATTGCTGGTGCTGATAAAAGCGTTCCATCAGCGTGTGGTAACGCACCCAATGCCGACCGGTAGCCGGATCCATGATCTGTACCCATCCTGCAATCAGACGCCAAAGAATAATAAAATGGGGATGTCCATTGGGTTGTCTGACAATAATCAGGGCTGGAAGTGCATCCGCTTCTGGCAGCAGAACATGATCCATCGGTACAAGCATCTGTACCGCATCGATTCCTAACTGTGTAGCCAGATGTTCTATGGTATCGATTGATGTCCCATCCACATCGGTCTGACAAGCTTCACGTAGACGACCATAACTGACATGCAGACCAAAGCCCCCCAATAACGCCTTGAGTGCGGCGGGTCCACAATCCATCATGGAGCCCTGAATCACTTCTGGAATAAAAAAATGGCGTTCAGTTGACATTATGGATCACGCGCTCCGTGTGAGGCGCCATAAAAGAGCAGTGTTGCTGGTGTTCTGTGGGCGATGGCCACACGCATCTGAATGGTGCGATCACTCCAGAAAGGAGTGGGTGCGGATGTGGGTAACTCTAGATAGGTACGCACGCGTCCCTGTTCTTGATCAACTTGATCCACCTGCGCTTTTTGTGGCTGTTGCAGTAGGCCGTTTTGCTTTTTTTTATGGATAAGAATTAACTGTTGGCCAGGATGGATTACAGTAATATCCTCTTTTGAGAAGTAGGCGTCGATCTGATAACGCAAAAAAGGTTCCACCCTACCTTTGACCTGACGCCAGACAGGCTGTGGTTCTTTGATGGCTGCAACTTTCAAGCTGGTCACATAATCGTTAATCTCTCCAAAGAAAAACCATCCGCCCCATAATATGATCATGACCATGGCGACAAGGAGATGCACAGTGTAGTTCTGGTGAGGATTGAGTGCACGTATGGTCTGGGAGAAGGGTGGCGGCATGGTGATCTATCTTTTAGAAGAATTTAAATCCGATTCAGTGATGGGACAGCCCTGTTGATTGACCCCAAACCGTAATGTTTTTTTGGTATCCGAAGGGCATTTATCCCAATAATCAGGCACACCATCCTGATCACTATCGAGGGGACAACCCACCAGATCGATTCCCTTGGTGATCTCTTTGGGATGATTTTTTGGGCACCGATCCTTATAATCCGGTATGCCATCCTGATCATGATCGATTGCACAACCCTCATGGGTTACACCATAGCGAGACATCTCTGGTGTATCGAAAGGACAGGCATCTTGAAAATCAGGTATGTTATCCTGATCGGAATCAATGGGACAACCGTTTGACTCAATGCCCTTTTTCTGTGCTTTGATCGAATCATCCGGGCATTGATCCTGATAATCAGGCACGCCATCATGATCTCGATCTTTGGCGCAACCCCTTTTTTCCCCAGTAAGATAAACGCCCAGTTTTAGGGCATCTTTTTTTGTTTTTGGACATCGGTCCACCTGATTGAGTACGCCATCATGATCATTATCGTTCTCTGCACAGCGTGGAAGATGATATCCAGGAAGTTGCTTAAGCAATTTATCATCCTGGGTTTTATAGATAAACCCCTCTTTTGTCAGCCACTTAAATACTGTCGGTCGATATTTGACATCACCACCATCCACAAAAGAGATAATTCCTGTCCGTCCCTGACAAGGTTTCATATAGCGCAGGCTATCCGAAACAGCGCGTGGTCCGGCCGATCCGGTTTGTTGAATGGCGCGTAGAATAATATTGATGGCATCATAACCCAGTGCGGCTAAGCGTGTTGGTTTTTTATCGTATTCCTGCTGAAATCTTTTAACAAAGGCCTGGTTTTCTGGATGTTGAGATAAAAAGAGCACCGGCGCACCAAAGTTTGCCACATAAGGGCTCTCTTTTTGCCATTTGGCGAGATCTTCCCAAAAGGAGGCTTTAAATTCATCGGCACCAATCAGAGGAATATCTTTTAAACCCAATCTTCGGATCTCTTTAATCACTCTTAATGTGGCCAGTCGTCCTGAGGTTAAGACATAGATTGCATCCAAGGGCTCTTTTTTATGGATATGATCAATATCGAGAATCAGGGTGGTCAACTCTCTTCTTTCGACACTAAAGGTTAATGAGCGCTGCAATACCGTGTGAATATTACTTTGGCTGGCGGCATTTTGAGCAAGAAATGTACCAATCTCCTGAGAGAAAAGACCTCGATCATTAATAATTGCAATACGTCGAATTTTACTGTGAACGGCATATTCCGCCTGCTGTTTTCCCAGATTTCGATTATTGGGAAAAATACGAAACAGATAGTTCAGATTCATGGAGCCAAGCAGCAATCCAGAGGAGTATGGTGAAACAAGCACCATTCTTTTCTGCTCATAAATATTTGCCGCGGCAAAGGTCATGGAGGAGTAGCCATGGCCGGTGACCGCCGTAATCTTTCTTGGATCGTTGGAGAAGTCCCGTGCAATAATCCGCGTCTCCTGTTTCAGACGATCTCCTGCGGTAATCTGGTTTGCATTCTCCAGAAGTTCAAGTGATTTCTCTTCTCGTTCATCAATAATCAGTTCAACTTTCTGCCCCAGAATACCCCCGATCTGATTGGCCTCTTTTGCCGCCAGTTCGGTGCCTTCAACAAACAGTCCCCAACTTCTAGGCCAGGCCACACCGATATGGATAATGCCATCATCCTCTTCCTCAGAGGAGTTAAACTCCCATTGGCACGCTGCAAGCGTAAGCAGAGATAGGCCGTAAAAAATTAGTTTAAGTGCAGACTGTTTTGGCATGGTTAATTTCAATGATGGAGATGCAGTACAGTTCTAGACAGTGCAGCACATCGAGGAGAGAGGTGAAGAGTGTGTGTTAACCATGCCGCAAAATTAAGGAGGCAATCAACGTTGAACGATATGCAGCACTTTATTTAATAGAGCGTCGTTTTATTGCTTATTCAGAAAGTCAGGGTAGAGTGATCTCAGATCTTCCCAAAAGTCGCCTGCTTTGATATTTGTTTTGCAGGCAAACCCTGGACGTTGTGTGATCCGTGTTTTACGAACATTTTTTTTATTGTTGGTTTTCTGTTTGGGCTCTGCACTGTTTTTCATGATGATTCTCTCTTTTAAATGGATATGTTATTTAAGTTTATGCGGATTCTGGTGTAGGTGTTGAGGTGTTTTTCGCCTCTTGTTCACCGCGCAGGTTCGATGCCACCTGTTTTCCTTTTTCAAACTGTTCGGCAAAGTAACTTCTCACCTTTTCAGCATCAAAGGTTAAGAATGTACCTCCTGAGGCAAAATGCTGTTGGAAGACCTTGCCTAAAGCATAAGTACTTGCACCATTTAAAACGACCAGCGAAGCATAGGAGATGGTGTGACCGATAATCGGGATAAATTTACTTAAGCTGGCTGCTAAGGGTGCCGCACTTGCGACCGGCATGGCACTACCAACCAGGCTGCTGATGGCCGATTTGCCCAGATTGGTCTTGAACTCGACATCGTAAATTTGTGCAAGACGATGCAGCATTTTCAGTTGAACTCCGGTCAGAACGGCCAGATCAATCAAAGGAAAAGGCACAATACCAACAGCCATTGAGCCAATCGTATAGGATTTGATGGTACTGGTTGCATAAACATGCAATCTGGAACTTTCTGAAGCTGTTTCAGAAGATTCAATATTTTCAGAATCAGCAGCATCGGTTGCTTTGGTGTTCTTTTCTTGAGTCATGGAGATGGCGTCCTTTTTTAAGCGCGCACGATAATAGATCTCTATTTATCTCTTTAAATCTAGACTAAAATATCATAACTTAAATCTCTATAACAAGCATATTTTAATTCTTTCACCCTAAAGCAAAGGTGCTGAATTTCAGCCCTATTTGTGATGATTGTGTGTGCGATATCTTTTTAAAACCATACAATATTGCAGGTCTCTATCATTGCTTCCATCTTTAGGAAACCTCTACATTAACCTTAACTCTTTTTATAAAGCTTTAAATTATGTTATCAGGCTTGATTCTATTATCCTGTGCATCTGCGGCGGCAACTGTTGGTATAACAATCCATGTCTCTATGTCCGCCGACCAATCAAAGAGAGAGAATAAAAAGAGGTTATCAGATACCGTAAGTCAACAAATTGATCAAAAAGAATCCAGCAGACAGAAGGTACAACGCACTGAGCACCTTCGCCAAAAAAGATTTTTAAAAAGATCTCGTTATCAATCCAAAGGTTTAAGAAAATTAAAGAGAGATCAACCGCTCAATCCCAGTAAAGTGCGTACAAAGTGTCATCGGCTTTCAAAAAAGGGTGCCGATTGGCGCGATGCGGCACGGTCCATTATCAAGGGACCATGGGGGAGAGATATTATGATCTCTCTTGGTGGTATGTCTTTATCTATCGCCTCTTTTGCTCTGCCTCAGCTTCGATTGCCCGCCTTAGCGGTCAGCCTGCTCGGCTCCAGCACCATTTTTCGTCTCTCTGCTCAGGAGTTGAAAAAGGGCAAAATTGATGGCTATGTTTTTGCAGCGATTGTGAATAGTGCTTCTGTATTCATGCTGAAGCCATTTTTTGTCTCCTTCTATTCAACTGTGCAATATTGTAGTGTTGTTACTGAAGAGAAAGCACTGGATAAGGCAAAAAACACTCTTTCTGATCTATTTGGCGGACAACTGACAACAGCTTGGATAAAAAAGGGTGATACGCTTTTAGAGGTAGGAATCGATCAACTCTCTTCTGGAGACCAAATTATCTGCCAAGCTGGAGATACTATTCCTGTGGATGGTGTGGTGCAGTCGGGAACCGCAATGGTTGATCAACATATCCTTTTCGGTGAACAGTATCCAGTCGCCAAAGGCATGCAGGATGCTGTTTATGCAGGAACTGTGGTAATTTCTGGGGAGATTACAATGACACTGATTCAATCGGGTGTAAAGAGTATGGCAGCCCAGGTTAATCAACTCCTGACAAGAACAGCCGACTATCGCTCTCGTACAGAGCTCACTGCTCAAAAGGAGCGAAGCCGTGCCATCGCGGTGGCATTTGGATTAAGTGCGTTAGCGGTACCCGTTATGGGTATTTCCAGTGCTTTAGGCGTGCTTATCTCCGCACCAGGCATTGTTTTTATCTATGCCGCGCCCTTCTCCACACTGAGTACATTAACTGTTTCAAGTCAGAATAGTATTGTGATCAAGGATGGCCGGGCTTTAGAGGCGCTACATAATGTTGATGTCGTCCTTTTTGATAAAACAGGCACACTCACCCTTGAAACACCTCAGGTTGGTCAGATTCGCGCACTGAAACCTTTCAAAACAGAAGAGATCCTTCGGTTGGCTGCCATCGCTGAAGGACATCAAAGCCATCCCATCGCACAAGCCTTATGTCATTATGTAAAAACAGAGAAAATCGGGTCAGAAGAAGTCGCCTGCAAGACCGGTGTACAGATCGGTAAGGGCGTGGAAGCCGTCATACAATCTAAGAAAGTCGCTGTGGGTAATCGTCGTTTAATGCAGCATATCGGCTTAGAGATCCCAGAATCATTGATCTCTATTGATCTTCAGTGGAGCCAGAATGGATCGACAACCATTTTTGTTGCGGTAAACCAACAGATTGCCGGTGCCATTGAATTAAAACATACCCTGAGATCGGGCGCCAGGCAGTGCATTGAAGCACTGCAATCCAGAGGCATAACATGCGAAATTGTCTCTGGAGACTCCTATGAAACCACCGCCCATGTGGCTTCACAGTTGAATATTCAATCGTTTCATGCGGGCTGTCTGCCAAATCAAAAGGTGAATATTGTAACCGCCCACCAAAAGGCTGGACGACGGGTCTGTTTTGTCGGTGATGGTATTAACGATACTGTTGCATTGAAATCGGCGGATATCTCTATCTCTTTGAGCAGTGCAAGCCATGCCGCCGTCGATACCGCTGCAGTGATTCTTCTTTCCTCAAGGCTAGATCAGATTGAGCAGTTACTTACGCTGGTGGATCGATATCATCAGGCTAACAGATGGGGCCGAATGATTGCCTATGCTGTGCCCTCGATGACCATGGCCAGTACGTTTTTTTTGAAGACACCACCGCTACTGGCTCTGGTTGCGCAAGAGATCGCATTTTGGGGTGCTATGGGGGCAGCGATACTAATTCCCCAATATGGGCACACCACCACTGCAGAAGAAAAAACAACAGATTCGTCGAATCAGCAACAACCCCCCTAAAAATAGTCCTTTAGTTCTCCTCTCCGCCAGACATCAAGCGTGGCACAGTGGATTCCACCTAAGAAGGGGTAGTGATCCTTAAACGTACAGGGAATCGGTTTAAAGCCCCAATCTTTCAGTGATCGAATCAAGGGTTCCTGTTCTCGTTCAACGATCACACGCTCTGCATCTAACATCAATACATTCATCCCCATCCAACTGCTGGCATATCCGGTGAGCGCAACAGGAATGGGTGACGGTTGCGGCGCAACCAGTAGATCCCACGATTTAAGCAGAGAAGGCATTTTGTCAAGATCGAGAAAGTTTGGATTGACAAGCACCTTTCCAGGCGCTAAAGGCATGAAGGTGGTATCAATATGATAAGCACCCGCGCTGCGTGTGGGCAGAATATGTAATCGATAATTTGGTTCAAGAAGACGACGCAGCCAGTCAATCCCCGCTTGATTGGTTAAATGACTGCGTTGGCCAAAAATATCTCGGCCACACCGCACAAAGTCGGCGGCATCAAATACAGGTTCCGCTTCTGTAATCGAATAGTTGACATAGTCCGAAGAAGCCTGACTCCAGTCATCATCTAACGATTCAGGATAACCTTCAGGCCATTGATAGTTTTGATCATAGAGTTCATCTTTTAACTCAGGCTTTGGTGCGGCAATCCAGGCGGCACCACGCTTGGAGTACTCTTTCATCAGAGAACGAAAAGCAAATGTCTCATAATAGCGGGCACGATGCGACATGGGACATTCTAAAAAGAGCTGACCGATCACCAGGATGGAATCACGAGGATTCGCAGCACAAAAGCCACCCGATTGACGCCAGTGTGGCGTCTGAAATTTTTGATTAAAAGCAAAGGGCTCGGGACGACGTACACGTACACCTTCACCTTCAAGGATGGTAATCAGTTCTGCGTAACATTTTTTGGCATTTTCAACCATCTCCACAGGATAGTGACGCCAATGTCCACGCAATCGTTGGATCTCTTTAAGCAGTGCAGGAGAGACAGAGTTCCAGTTTGGTTTATCCCACGCAGGCCAGAGCGCATCATCCACATGGCCAACAATCACCTCAACCAGAGGATCCCACTCATTATGGGAACCAATTAAATTTTCTGCACTGTTAAGATCCATCCAGTTTCTCCATCTGTTTATTTATAATGAATAATCGGCAACATAAGCCTTTGTAAATAAGGATAGGATACTTGACCACAGCAATCAACACAACGATATTTGGATGGCTGAAAAACCTTGCTACATTATCTTTTGATATTAAAATAAAGCGGCTATGATTCATCATCGCTATAAAGAGGAAGTTATGAAAGCAACAAAAATCTGGCTCACACTACTCTTTTTTTCCTCAATTTTCTCTTCATACAGTCAAGCAGACACCACACCAAGTGTCGCTGAATTATACCGTATTGTTCTCGAACAGAAAAAGCTGATTGAACAACAGAGCCAACGCATTAAAACGTTAGAGCAGCAGGTTGGATCACAACAGCCCAAAAAGCAGACATCTAAAAAAATATCGCCGCAAAAAGCGATCGCTTCTATGCCTGACAAAACGATAAAACAGGATAAGAAGCATGAAGAAGAGAGTGAAAAAAAGAGTGAAGAAGAGAGTGAAAAAAAGAGTGTTGCAAAAGACTTCTCTTTGAAGATCAAAGGCAAATATCATGTCGCTCTGTCTGCAACAAAACAGCGTGGCCGTGTGGGTTCTGGAACATCTGGAGATTACAATAAATCAACGGTACGCCAGGATGGTGAGATCCACTTTGAACCCAGATTGAAAATTAACGAAGATATTACCGTCGGTGCCCGTGTTGAGTTAGAAGCATTCACCACAACCGATCAGATTGACGAACATTATCTCTTTGCTGAAACCAGGTATGGTAAACTGAGAGTTGGCGCCCATGGAAGTGCTGCCTATATGATGTATGTTGGTGTACCCTACGCAACCTGGCATTTCCATGCCGATGAACCCTACTTTTTTAACTATGAAAAACCCAGTGGTAGCACAATTACTTATGTTGGTTCCTGGCCAGATATCCAGGTAGACTCCAATAAAATCTCTTTTATCAGTGAAACGCTCCTGCATGGTTTAAAATTAGGCTATTCATTTACACCATCGCTGGATAATACCGGTGGAAGTCGTAATGAATCTGGTTTAACCAGTACCGTCGATGAAGATGGTTACAGCTACGGCCACTCCTTTGGGATGCAGTGGTCTCAAGCCTTAGACCGTTGGAAACTTAAACTAAGCAGTGGCATCAATCTCTCTGCACTGGAGAGTGATACCGATGGGAGCAATACAGATCGTAAAGAGTGGAACATCAGTGGTCAGTTAAGTTATGGACCGATCACTTTAGGGGCGGTTTATACGCAAGACAATCAGGGTAAAAGTGGCGATTTTGATCGTATTGATTATTCCGTTGCCGCAATGTATACCGGAGATGACTGGAAGACAACGCTCTCATGGGGAAGAGCAAAAGAGGAGATCGGTGCCGGATTGATGGAAGACAGTTTAGAAACAATCAACTTAAGTGGTAACTATGATCTGTATCGCTATAAACCCTTAAAAGCAACCATGGGTATTTTTGGTGGCCTTGATTGGGTACAATGGGATGGATATCTTGCAGACCGCCGTTCAGATGGCTACTCTTTCTTAATGGGAAGCTTCCTCAAGTGGTAAATCAGGTACTTTGATTATGGATCATCCAAAAGTTTCTCCATTTCAGCCTGAAAAACCACGTCAACAGAGCGCGTGCTTGATTCCTCAAGAGCGCGATGCCCTGGACCGTCTAACCAAAGAGACGCCAAAAGCCCGTTTTCTCCATGTTCATCATCAATTCCGATCTTTAGTTGAAAGTTCCCCATTCCCTTGCGTTGCAGGACAGAGCACAATTAAGAACAGGGCTTTCTGGCACGGCATCTACCAACATATGCAATCCGAGGAGGATGCGCGCTGGTTATGCCATGATCTCTTTGATTATATCCAGATAAGAGATCACCTTCCGGGACGTTTTAGCACTTTCATCGCCACCTTTCTTGAACCAGAGATCGCTTCAGAGACTGTTTTTGAAGACCTTCTCTGGCAACTCCTCCAGAGACTTCATGCGTTGGATGTCCCTCACCACGCTTGGTCTTCTACCGCATCTTCAGATACCAAAGATCCCAACTTTGGTTTCAGTATTGCAGAACAGGCTTTTTTTATTGTTGGACTCAATCCTGCCAGCTCTCGACTCAGTCGCCGCTTCTCCTGGCCAACATTGGTATTTAACTCACATGATGTTTTTATCGAGATGGAAAATTCAGGAGAAATTGTTCGTTTTCAAAAACCAATCCGTAAACGAGATCTCAAACTTCAAGGGAATCTCAATCCCAATTTGGAAGGCTCAGAAGAGCTCTCCCGGGCCCGGGAGTTCTCAGGAAGAGCAGTCCCTAAAAACTGGCGCTGTCCTCTACGTATTTTATCTTCATCAACCCGCACTGAATAGATTATCCACGTTTTTTTATCAACGCTCACCCCTTACACATTAAAATCATTAAGAAGGCTATGAATAGTAACTTCGACTACTGTGCAAAAGAGTATGTTAAAATATATACGACCATTTTAGATGATTTAATTGAATATGGTGATATCCATACCACACTCTCTTTATTGGGACCGACTCAAAATCGTTCTGTGCTGGAGTTGGGCTGTGGTAATGGCATCTATACACAACAATTAAAACGTTGGGGAGCCAAACCGATTGTTGGCGTGGATGTTTCTCAAAAGATGATCGATTTAGCAAAGGAAAAAGTGCCGCCTGGAGATGACACCATTCAATACCTCTGTCACGATGTTCTTACACTGGGGGAGATCGGACAGTTTGATCTGGTACTCATGCCGTTTCTTCTCAGTCTGGCAAAAACAGCGGATATGCACAAAAGAATGTGTCAGGTTGCTTATCAAAATTTAAAAAAAGGCGGTATGCTTATCATTGCAGATGATAATGTTTTCCAATCTCCGGCTACCTTTGATAAAACAAAAAAGTTTGGTTACCAAAAAAAAATGATCGGTGATTCACTGACACCTGGCGCATCCATTCGATTCACCATCTCTACAGAAACACAAGAGATCACCATTGATGAGACCTATCTTCCCCGTAAAACATGGATGCAATCCTTCACTCAAGCTGGATTTAAAGAGATCACCTGGCATCCACCCATTATTGCACCTGAAGGAATTGAGAAATATGGTGCCGATTATTGGACGGATTATGTGGATACGCCTTTTTGTCTGTTTGCAACAATGATAAAATAAAGCTATTGTGATGAAAGGTAGGATCTTACGGATGCGCACGGATAGAAGAACATGCTTCATCTCTCAACGATTACGTTAACTTTCGGTTTAGGTGCTTTAGCCAATCATGTTCTCCATAACCGCCCCTTAAATAAAAAAAGAAAAAAACATGCCAACCGCATGATGCGTATCAATCAACGCTTACACCCCAGTCGTCATCGAACACAATCTTTACCCACTAAGATAGCCAAAAAAAAGCGCACCATCACACCTCAGGCCGATCAGGCCGAAACCCTTTTCGCATCATCAATCTCACTGGCTGGTTTAGGTGCAAGTAGCGCACTTTTAGGCATCATCTATCCCGTCTTTAATCTCTCTGCAATTTTTGTCAGTGGCTATTTAACTGTTCCTTTTTTCCTTGATGGTTTGCGAAAGTTTCGTAAACAGCGCCACCTGATGGATCTGATTGACGCGGCAGTTATTCCTCTGCTTCTACTCTTCCACCAGGTTTTGGCTGTCTCCTTTCTGCTTCTGTTTACCAGCATTGGTCGTTATGTCTTAACCAAAACCTATGATCACTCCCGGCGCCGTTTAACGAATGTTTTTGGTGAGCTACCTAAAAAGGTCTGGATCGTTCACGAAGCCTCTGAAATTGAGATCAACTATCAGGATCTAAAAACAGACGATATTGTTGTGGTCGGTGCGGGTATGACCATTCCAATTGATGGAACCATCCTGAAAGGATCTGCACTTATTGATCAGCATAAACTGACCGGTGAGGCGATGCCTGTAGAAAAAGCGGTGGGAGACCAGGTTATTGCGACCACACTGCTCGTCTCTGGACGGCTCCATATTCGTACAGAACGTTCTGGAACCCAAACGTATGCCAATGAGATCACTCAACTGATTATCAATACCGCCGACCGTCGTTTACAGGTCCAGGTGCGTGGTGAGGCCCGTGTTGAAGCCATTCTCCCTTATCTGCTCACACTCTCAGCAATTACAGGCATTGTCAGTTCTCCTGTACGTGCAATCTCGGTTTATATGGCCGCACCAGGCTATACCATGCGTGTTCTTGGTCCACTCTCTTTGCTCCAAGCACTGCGTCATGCAACAAAACAGGGTGTTCTTATCAAAGATGGCCGTAGTTTGGGACTCATTCATGAAATTGATACCGTCATCTTTGATAAAACCGGTACGTTAACGGATGGAACGCTCCATGTTACAGAAGTCTATCCAACACAAAACTTTGATTCAGATACGGTCCTTAAGATCGCAGCCACCGTTGAAGCCCAGCAATCCCATCCCATTGCGAAAGCCATATCTGCAGCGGCCATACAAGCCGGACTCTCCACCACTTCAAATGGTATGGATCACACAGAATATCTGGTGGGACAAGGGATCTGTGCGCGCACAAAGGATCGTGAAATCATGATCGGTAGTGCCACACTGATGTCTAAGCAAGGGTTCACTATTCCCGTTGAGATCACAGCACGGGCAGAAGAGTTCACCGCTTCAGGAATGACCTATGTATTGGTGAGTATTGATCAACAGGTTGCCGGACTCATTGCCTTAAAACAGGTATTGCAGCGTGATGCCATCAAAACCATCAAGAAACTGAAATGCCAGGGATTAAAAACGGCGATCATCTCAGGCGATAACTTTGAATCCACGCGATATATTGCCAAACGCTGTGGCATTGATCACTTTTATGCAGAGGCTCTCCCGGCCGATAAAATAACCCACATTAAAGCCATGCAGCAGGCTGGTCATAAAGTCTGCTATATCGGTGATGGTATCAATGATGCCGGTGCCTTAAGACAGGCGGATGTATCGATCTCTATCCGTGGCGCCTCAGACATCGCCATTGATACCGCACAGATTGTCTTACTCTCACCCGATCTGGCGCTCTTGCCAAAGGTTTTTTCAATTTCAGAGCGGTATGAAGCGGTAACAGAGACCGCTTCACAATGGACTACTTGGTTACCCTCTGCCACACTACCGATTATTCTTTTTGGGCATGGTGGCATGTTCTGGCCTATTATCGCCCATGAGGTTGCATTCTGGCGTAGCTTGTATGCAATCTTACAAGAGGAGACACCAATAATCGATTCTTTAGCCAACAAAGAGAAAGATAATCCATGATCAACTTAACCGAAGAGAAGGAAATCATTCCTGCAACCTCTTTTCCCATAGCTTTGGTGAGTACAGAAGCGCTGAAGACACAACAGCATGGCGCATTCTGGGATATTTTAGATGAACTAAAAATCAGTCTGGTGGTATCCAGGGAGCAGGAGAATTTTCTTCTCCTGTTGAGTGCAGCAGAGGGATATCCCAGACAGAGCACAATGACGCTTGCACAACCCACAGGGATCTTCTTTGATCAAGAGAATCATGAGCTCATTGTTGGCACCACACGCAGCCCTAATCAAATTCTCTATTTTAAAGCATTCTTAGAATCATCCATCAATCAAGAGATCTGTCCTTTAGATTTATCATTTGAGGGCACACTCTATCTTCCTACCCGCGCCCTTTTTCTGCCTGGCACGCTCTATACACACGATGTGGTGCTCATGAATAATGAACTCTACATTTTAGCCACCGATCATAATTTTTTAGCGCGTGTAGATAAAACAGGCGGATGGCAGCGCGTCTGGTGGCCTAAAGCGCTGGATCAACTCACCAGTGATCCATTTCGGATTAACCGGCTTCAACTCAACTCGATTGCAGTAAATCGCACACCATCTGAGAGCTATTATACCGCCTTCTCCGATGAAATGACCGGCCCAAAACCCTGGCGCAGCGGCTACGGTCCAGATAAACGTGGTGTTGTGTTCAGTGGTCAGAGCCGGGAACGCATTGTAGAGGGGCTTACCTGTCCACACTCCATCCGTTTGAGAGAACAACAACTCTGGCTCTGCAACAGCGGCTATGGTGAACTGGTTTATACGGATAAAATTGAAGAGAACAGCAATATCGCATGGGAGGCAATTATTGCTTTACCTGGTTTTGTTCGTGGACTCTGTTTTTATCACGATTATGCATTTGTTGGACTATCGAAGGTGTTACCCGGCTATGAACACTATGCACCCGGTATAGACACCGCAAAAAGCCGTTGTGGTATTTCTGTGATTAACTGGAAAACAGGTCAATGTGTTGCTGAACTCCATTGGCCAGAAGGGTATGAGATCTATGATATCCAGATCTTGCCCGATGATAAACAGCCCTCTTTTCCAGACCGTTTTGATGAAAACGGTAAAAATCTATTTTTAGATTATGCGGGATGAATGGTTTGCTCTTCATCTGGCCAGCTTCCAACACCTGGAAAGACTGCAATCACCAGAACACAGACAACCGGTGCTTTGTGACAACGTGCCCCAATAATTTTATGCTGATTCGGACCCAGATCAAATGATCGTTTTTCTTTCATGCTGTCGAGGGTTACATGGATATCTCTCTTGACAGATTGTTCACTGTGGCCATTAATTTCAACAAACAGTCCTTTTTTTTGTTCATCTTGGCACCAACCCAAACCAGCCCAGGCTTCTTCATTCTGCTTTGAGGCAAAACGTTGCGCCATAACAACATGACGTCGCTGTCCGAACTCTTCGGGAGGTACAGTGATCTCTGTTTCTACAATCGTGCTGTTCGGTGGAATAATCGAAGAGAGACGAATGAGGTTCCAATGTGTTGCGCCGGCATCCATTAATGCGTTGTCAAATGCAGAGACCGATGTCGGACCATAACCGATACCGGATGATAGCTGGATAATCATACGTTTTCCTTTGTTGTGCATATCCTAACAAATTATTTTGCAGATATTTAGACTCAAAGATAATGATATAGAAGAACGACTGTTATGACAATGCACCGATAAAGCGCAGATAGTATACAAAAATACCAAGGATTAGCGGCGTACCAATCGACTTACAGGAGAGATGAGATCTTTTAAACGGAGATCATTATTGACTGAACGATGGTCGGTCTGTGCTAAGAACAACTCCCCGGTTGCAATGGCATCAGAGAGTGCATCGTGGGCGGGATAACGCGGTAAATTATAACGTGAACGCACATTTGCCAGACGCAGATCGCCACGCTTTGGTGCGGTATGATCACGCATCATCTTCTGATACTCTAAAAACAGCGTATCGATCACAGGAATCGGAATGGTTGCACCATAAAGCATGCGACAAGCCGCTTGAATAAAGTGGATCTCAACAGAGGCATAATGGGCAATGAGCACCTTACCCGCCAGGGTTTTAATCAGAGGAGGCATACATTTAGAGAGATCCGCCCCCTTTTGTGCTTGATCATCAAGAATGCCATGAATGACCGCAGACTCCTCAGACATCTCCTGGGAGGGACAGACCAGACTATGCACACAACGGGAGAGCTGAAGTGTGAGATCCGATATCTCTGTAAAACCGATTGTAACAATCTGGTCTTTCTTAGGGTGTAATCCAGTGGTCTCCAGATCAAGAACTAGATAATCTACCTCACTATACAGTAGTTCACCCGAAGGAATAGGTGCCCGCAGATAATCCCGAATCAGCGGATGGATTTTTCGTTGTCGTAACCAACGACGCTTTAAATTAAGCCAGGGGAGTGTTTGCCAGATCATCACCAATAAAGCGTATCATGTTCAGGGAAAACGTGCACCCTGATAACGCATGGAGAGTGCCGATTGTAAAGTTTTTACAATTGAGAATGCATCTCTTAGGTGACTGCGCTCAAAGTTAGAGAGATCCTCGATCGGTACATAATTATTGATCGGCTGATCATTTTTAATACAGCGGGCATGGTGATTCAGACGGATGGTTTGAATCAGATCAAAAGCACCCTGTAGATCCTGTGCCCCTTCCCGACTTAGTACCCTGCTCTCTTGTGCAGCGGTAAGACGATCATAGGTGTTGATGGCATCTGAGCCCGCATCAAGGGCATAGATCCGGGCCAGATCAACGATGGGAACCACACCGTTATGTTTAAGATCAAGGGTATCCCGATGTTCATCATCATGACTTAAAACAAAGTTACGGAAAAATCCCAGCGGTGGATTATGCTTCATGGCATTGGAGACCATGTAGGCAAGAAAAATTTTATTATTCTTTGCTCTTCTCAATACCGTATGCTGCAATCGTTTAAAGAGTGTCCTTGAACCATAAAGACAGCGCATATCAAAAAATACACTGGAGAGCATCAGGGCTTTTAAAGAGGGCTCATTGATCCACTGCCGAAAGTAGAGATCCCAGACCCGAAAAGGTTGACACCAACGCGCTGTTGTTGCCATCACCTCTCCAGGACAGTAAACCTGTCCACAGGTATTGAGTCCATCACAGACAAACCGGCTTAATCGCTTAAAATAGTCCTGATGTTTTTTAGGATCGTAGGTGTCATCAAGCAGTAATACATTATCTTGATCGGACTGAATATTTTGCTCTAAACGGGCTTGTGAGCCCGCCGCAAGCCAGGCATAAGAGACCGGGGGCGGTCCAAGACGTGCTTCGGCAAGCTGCAATAGACGTATCGCAATGGCATCGTAGATCGCTGCGATCACCTTACCAAAGTTATGCGAATTAACCCCAAAGGCAACCATATTTACAATAAGGTCAGGAACATGAGTCACCGTCTCTTTTAAGCCTGTTGGGGTATTGCGTTTATGGATACGCCCCACCAGATGGATCGGTGATGTGGAGTGGTGACGTTCCAGATTGGTGGTGGTGATCATGCCCAAAACTTTATCATTCTCCACCACGGGCAGATGATGAATATTGTGGCGAATCATTTTAAGCATCGCATCACACCCGTTACGCTCCGCACGAATGGTGATCGGATCACGGGTCATGATCTGTTCAACTTTGGCATGAATATTTTCTGGCAGCGCAAAAACCTGACAACGCAGATCACGGTCAGTCATCACCCCGACTAACCGATCATTTTTATTAACCACTAAAAGAGAGGAAACCTTCTTCTGGGTCATCAGCACAGCGGCTTCCTGAACCGTTGCGTTGGTATCAATGGAGACCGGTTCACGTTCCAGAAGTTCAGAGACTGGAACCGACATCCGACTGACTGCAATCTCTTGACCGAGTGGTTCAGCAAAGGCCATCGCTTCACGAAGACGTTCTGCACCGATGGGATTAAAGAAAAAATCGATCTGAGGATGATCATGACAGAGTTGATCCAAAAAAGTTTTAGAGAGCCGATAGATTAAAACATCCTCAATCGCCTGCACCGAATCTTTAATCAAACCATCCTTTTGTATGGCGTCATGGCCAAAAATCTCTCCTTCACTCAAACGGGCAACCAGATTTTTATCCTGATCCCGTAACTCCACGGCACCAGTTCTTACAATATAGAGATGCTCATTCTTGGTATTGGCTTCTAATAGCTTGGAATCATGACGATAGTAACGCACCTCTAACTGTTGTGCCACTTGATTGAGTACCTCAACAGAGAGCAGATCAAAGGGGCGGTGTTGGGCAAGAAAATCACGAATCTGGAGAAGTTCGATATCCATAGTCTTAAGAGAGATCAAAATTTGTAATGAAAGGCTTTGTATTTTAATAGTATGGGGCTTTCTTTATGAATATTCAATACACGGTTAATTTTTCTTAAATATCGCTATTTGATCACTCAATCTGACTTCAATTGAATCATGCCAATGAATTTTTTTATAGAATTTCAGGCTATTTTTCTCTTTGACATAAAACTGTTCCTATGAAGTAAAAAATAACAACACAAAAGAATTATGAAATCTTCTTAGCATAATCTGCCGAAAAGAGTAATAAGGGAACAAGGATAGGACACAATCCATAAACAACAGCTGGTAAATTTAAGGAGAGAGAAAGAACAGACTTAAGGAGGATGTTATGGTCAACTATCTACAGAGCATCGCCCATTTAGGCTTAAAGACATCGCTGCAAGAGCAGATGCAACATGAGACAACACGTCGTGCGCTCAACACCCATAACGGGAATAGGCTGGCCAACCGTCATGTTTCCCAAAGCAATGCCTCATTCTCAACTTTAAAAAAGGGTCAGGGTTCAGGATGGCGTGGCAACACCTCTTTACAACAGTCTAAAGCAAAAGGGACGCAATCATTTGAAGAGGTATTACAACAGCAGATCAATCGAATCAGTCAAACATAATGGATGATTAAAGGATCACCTGATCTTTTGATGATGTTTGCTCTGAAGTGGGTTTAGGTTTTAGACCCCGTTGATGAAAAAAGTCGATCAGTCGTTGTATGGGAAGCGGTGTACTATAAAAATAGCCCTGCACCTCATCGCACTGCTCCTGGCGCAGAAAACGTTCCTGCTCTTTGGTCTCCACACCTTCAGCAATCACACGCAGACCAAGACTGTGTGCAAGACGGATAATGGCACGGATAATGGCGGCATCTTCTGCATCGTTGGTACAACTTAATACAAAAGAGCGATCAATCTTTAAGGTATGGATAGGAAAACGGCGCAGATAGCTCAATGAGGAGAATCCAGTACCAAAATCGTCAATCGCCAGCTTAAGACCCAAATCAGAGAGTGCATTGAGTTTATGCAGGGTACGGTTCACCTCACCCATCGCGATGCTTTCGGTGAGTTCTAACTCCAGATATTTAGGATCAAGTTCCACATCGGCCAGGATCTTAGCGGTCAGACGATCCAATCCAGATTGGCGAAACTGAATACCGGAGAGGTTCACCGCAACCCGAAACGGCGGATAGCCCGCATTCTGCCACGCCTTAGCCTGTTTACAGGCGGTCTCTAACGCCCATTGGCCCATGGGAATAATCAGGCGAGTCTCCTCAGCCAGAGGAATAAACTCTCCAGGAGAGACCATCCCCTGATCTGGGTGGTGCCAGCGAATCAGTGCTTCAACACCAATGACACGGTTGGATATCAGATCAATTTGTGGTTGATAGTAGAGTTCAAACTCACCATTATCCAGTGCACTGCGTAAGCTACTCTCTAACAATACCCTCTTTAGCGCAGAAGCGTTGAGATCACGACGATAAAACTGAAAATGGTGATCCCCCTCCTCTTTTGCAAAGTTCAACGCCGTATCGGCGTTCTTAAGCAGATTTTTTGCATCAATACCATCACCAGGATAGATGGCAATACCCATACTGGCGCTTAAGAATATTTTGAGTTGATCGATTAAAAAAGGTTGGCTCAACTCTTCTAAAATACGCCGTGCATGTTTCTCAACCTTCTGTGAAGAGCCCACAGAAGGCAGAATCACACCAAACTCATCCCCGCTCATGCGGCTTAAGATCGCTTTTTTTGGCATTACATGCTGAATGCGTTGGCTCACCTGAATGAGTACCTGATCTCCAGCATCTGGCCCCATGGTATCGTTAATATTCTTAAAACGGTTTAGATCAAATAAAATAACCCCGATAATGCGATTTCTACGTTGGGGTACAGCGAGCATGCGATCCAGATGTTCAATAAAAAAAGGTCGGTTAGTCAATCCTGTTAAACTATCATGCCCTGTAATATAGTGCAGATTGGCTTCAGACTCTTTGAGTGTGGTCAAATCTGAGAAGACCGCAACAAAGTTGATCAAATTGTTCTGGCGATCTCTAATTGCTGTAAAACTGGCCAGTTGGGGATAGATTTCACCATTTTTACGACGATTCCAAATTTCACCGGTCCAGCACCCCACATGAATCAGGGTATGCCACATTTTGCGATAAAATTCGGCATCGTGACGCCCGGATTTCAGCATGCGCATATTTTTACCAACCGCCTCATCGGCACGATAACCGGTGATATCGATAAAAGCGGGATTGACCGATTGAATCACGCCTTGATAATCGGTGACAACAATCCCCTCATGAGCGTGCTGATAAACTTTATTTGCAAGATCAAGCTGCTGTTGGGCTTCGATCCGTTGCAGAAGATACTTAAGACGGTTGCGGAGAATAGACCAATGAATCGGTTTGGTGATAAAATCGGCGGCACCCACCGTATAGGCGCGATCCACAGAGGCGGCATCATCGAAGGCGGTGATCATTAAAACAGGAATATGGCGCGTTGTCCGCTGTTTTTTGATCCATTCACAGGCTGCAAAGCCATCCATACCCGGCATCTGTGCATCCATTAAAATCAGATCGGGCAAGGCTTCATCAAGCAGTGTCAGAACCTCTTCACCATCGGCCGCACAGCGTGTCTGATAACCATACTTCTTCAAACGATGTTGCAGAAGAAGACGCGCTTCTGGATCATCATCGACAATAAATATAAGATGTTTCTCACTCATAATGGCGCCAAAATCCAGTTCAGAAGCCGCGCTTCTGATTTTATCCCCTCAGTCTAAAAACTAAAGTGTAAGCACCTCAGCATGATCTGTCTCTGTATCATAGATCATAAAGGTGGCTGTTTCATCAAATCCATGAATAGAGCCAGGATTAAGTGCGCGCACCTTTTTTTCCATCGTATCGACCACTTTATGAGTATGGCCCGTAATGACCACATCAAATAGCCCACCTAAAATGAGCGACTCTGTGATCTGTGTAACCGTGCCATGGTAAACCGCAATTTTGCGCTTATCTATTGTCAGAGAGAGAAAATCTCCTCCCAGACGGCCATCAATGCGCTGATAGGCTTTGAGCAATCCCATCTTCTCACCATCATTATTACCAAAAACACCTGATACAGGCAGACCTTTCATCGCTTTCACCACCGCAGGACTCGCATGATCTCCAGCATGAATCACCTGATCAACGGCATTTTCCTTAAAGACTGCCATCGCTTGCAGTGTATGATGAACATGGTCATGACTATCCGATAGAATACCAATTTTCATTTTAATTTCCGTATCGATTATAGAGCCTAAATCCAGAAAAAATAATCATTCAGTTTTTAAATAGGTGCCTACTCACCCTTTTCCAGCGTCACAATATGTTTACGCATACGGATAATCTCTTTCTGCATACGTGACATATTGTTATTCAGATCAACAATATCTTGATTCATTTGACCGATACGATTCACTAAAACGGTGACCAGATAATCCTTAATTTTATCACGCACAGCATAACCAATACTGTGAAAAATTTTTCGATCAATCTTTAATGCAATCACAGGTTCTTGCATGGTAAAAATATTGGTTGTTCTCACATCTCCCGTGAGATAGGATAATTCGCCACAGACAGAGCCAGGCTTTAAGCGCGCCAAGATTTTTTTAGGTGCGGCATCCTTAGAGACGTAAGCTGTACCCGATAAAATAATATAAAAAGAGTTTCCCCGGGTATTTTCTCGAATCAAGAACTCCCCACCTGCATCAAAAGTGATAATATTATTGGCTTTCTCTGCAAACGAGAGCTGTTCTGATCGCGAAAGCGATCTAAACATGGGCAGCGCACTGACTAATCGATAGATCTGATCACTCACCGATTATCTCCTTTTCAAAGAAAAAATAGCAAACCACAACATAACTACCTATTATATATAATAAAATAAATTTTAAAAGGTTTAATTATTGTTTTAAATTGCTGAGCCTTGCACAGAAAAAAAATAGAGGCGCTGGTTATGGCGGATAATCTGTAATCCTGTGATCCGTATCTGCCACCGACGTCGCCGTTGCCGTATCATGGTAAGAAAACTTTTTTGTGCACGTTGTCCAGGAATGTGACTTTTTCGTATGGCCATTTTAAAATGGAGACGCAACAAGATACGTAGAACCAATGTATCTGGCAAGTCAGATAACGCCTTATAACAGAGAGAAAAGCCGATGCGGTCCCCTTCTCTCACCCCTTTTGATATGCCTTCTAAAGAGGATTCGGATTGCAGATCAAGTGTCGGCCAGAGGTGATCTATCATCCAGGAGAGGGTCTCCTCAATGCTCTGCATCTGTTCGGCCACCGGAGGTAGGGAGATACCAGGATCGGGCAATCCGGATTGAGATAGAAAAGGGAAAATCTGTTGACGGATACGGTTGCGTTTAAAGTGGAGATTTTGATTGCTGGGATCGGTTAGCCAGGAGATATTTTCTGTTTCAAGCCACGTTATCAGTTCTTGGCGGCGAAATGTGAGCAGAGGACGTACCAGTATGATCTTTGAATCGAACAGTTCTCTTTTGGGATAGATTGCAGCGAGTCCACGACTGCCGCTTTGACGAAACAGGCGATCAAAAACGGTTTCTGCCTGATCATCCTGTTGGTGTGCTGTGAGGAGATAAGAAGAACCGACCTGAACGGCAATCTTTTTAAGAAAATGGTAGCGTGCTTCCCGCGCGGTGGCTTGAAGGTTTTTATAACGTGCGGGTCTCTGCCAGACCTGACTTATAAAGCGCACGTTTAAATCATCCGCCGCCTGTTTTACAAAAGAGAGATCCGCTTTTGAGTTATCTCTCAATGCATGATCAAAATGTGCAACAACAATCTGCTCAGAGTGGATGACACGACAGTGCAGCAGCAGATGGAGCAGTGCCATAGAGTCAGAACCCCCAGAGACAGCAACCACTAAAGGATTAGGTGATTCATCTGAAGCGAAGAGATAGGAGAACGCTTTTTTTATTTTTTGGCAGAAGCGAAACGGCAGATCCAGAACGCGCTTAGACAAATTTTTTTATCCTTAACATTCTTCCATTTTTAAAGGCCATTAGCGTGGTGGCATCTGCTCTTTAATAATCTGCAACCGTTTCTTTGCAATATCCACAGCATTGGATTTTGGAAAATCTTTAATCAGGCGGGAGAGACTGGTTTTAGCGTTCTCCAGATCACCCAGTTCATAGAATGCAAAACCAATCTTTAACAGACAGGCGGGCACTTTATCACTGGTTGGCCAACGCACAAGCACCTGATTAAAAGCGACCAACGCTTCAGGAAACTGTTTCTGTACGTAGTAGATCTCACCAACCCAGTATTGGGCATTATCGGTCAACTCATGATCCGGAAACCACTCTAAGAAGTTTGAAAAAGAGGTGGAGGCTTCATTGTATTTACCACTCTGAAGCAGAACGAAAGCCGTATCATAGGCTGCCTGGGGGGATTCCGGTGGTTTAGGTTTAACCGTTGCAGGGGGAGGTACAGGGTTATTGGGTGGTGCAGCCGTTACCGCAGGTACAGGTTCCTGAGGCGGTACAGAGACCACAGGTCCAGAAGGCGGTTGTTGTGCAGCAGGTGGCGTATTGACGACATGCTGTTGGGGTGGTGGCTGCTGGGTTACAGGAATACGTGGTTGCTGAGGGATTACCTGTTGGGGAATCTGTTGCACCTGTTGGGATTGATGCTGAATCACCTCAAGGGCACCACGCAATGAAGCGGCCTCTTTCTCCAGTGTGGCAATCCGTGTATTTAACCGTTCGATGGTTGCACTGCTGGCCGCATTCACCTTAACCAGCTTTTGCAGTTCTGAAGAGAGCCTTTTCAGATCTTTTTGCAGTTGACCACCCGACTGTGCTGCTGTGGCTGTTCCGGTTCTCACCACGCGTGTCGTTGCTTGATTTGCACCCTGTTGTGGTGGTTCTGCATAGGGTGGTGCACCAATACAGCCACCCAGAATCAGAGTCAATGAGAGTAGAACAATGCGATTCATGCATGATCTCCCGGTATTAAAGATCAGATAAAGAACAGTACCTCTAAAGAGACATTATCAAAATATCATCAAAGTCGCACGAATTTTTCTTTTTATAGATGATTCTTTAACGAATGACAATATCTGCACGACGGTTTTTGCGCCATGCCGCAGCGTTATGACCAGGATCTAAGGGGTTCTCCTTACCATAAGAGATGGTACGGATACGATACCAGTCCACGCCATGGGTTGTGAGAATCTGTTTTACGGCGTCTGCACGTTTCTGTCCTAGAGCGAGGTTGTATTCCCGTGTACCGCGCTCATCGCAGTAGCCTTCAACAAGAATTTCACTGACATCGTTGGCAAGAATCCACTTGGCATTTTGAATGACGATATCACGATAGTCACCGGTGACATCGGCGGAGTTAAAATCAAATTGAACCCGCTGTGCTGGTTTCTCCGTGGGAATATCACCATTAGGACCAGGACCTAATGGGCCGTCCTGGCCACCGGGACGACCAATTGTTCTACCAGAACCATCTTCTCTCATTGATGGATCATCGGGATTATTCCCCTGTTCTTCATAACCTCCCTCATAACTGGTTTCCATACCTGAACCAGGAGGTGGTGTGGTTCCACAGGCGGTGAGAAGAAAGGTAAGAAAAAAGATGGAAATAAGATAAGATAAACGCTGCATGGGGAAGCCCCTCATTAAATAGGTATAAATTTAGCGAATGAGTGGTGACCAGGAGGGATCAGAACCACCAATACCGGCTGCCAGCGGCACTTGGCGCTCATTATGGCCTGTAAGATCGATGGTGTAAAGCCGTGTTTTATCCCTGCTCTGTCTTGAGAAGAGAATTACCCGTCCGTTTGGAGACCAGGTTGGGGATTCATCCATCCAGGAGTCGGTGAGGATGCGTTCCCGTTTCCCCTCTGGGTTGATTACAGCAATACGAAATTTTTTACTCTGTCCTTTAACAAAGGCGATCAGATCACCGCGTGGCGACCAGGTTGGTGCGGCATTATAAGCACCCTTAAAGGTGATACGGCGGACGTTGTTTCCTGAGCTATCCATAATATAGAGTTGCGGTGATCCACCACGGTCTGAGTTAAATACAATATGGCGGCCATCAGGTGACCAGGAGGGTGATGTATCAATGGCAGGAGAACGGGTTAATCGGACAAGCTGCTGTGTTTTTAAATGGCGGATATAGATTTCAGGGTTACCATCCTTACTGAGTGTTAATGCCATTCGTTCGCCATCGGGTGACCAGGAGGGTGCCGAGTTGAGACCGCGATAATTTCCTTGGCGTTTATACTGCCCAGTATAGAGGTTCCATCGATAGATGCGTGGAAACCCTGAGGTATAGGAGAGATAGAAGAGGTGTGAGCCTGAAGGTGAGAAACGTGGTGTCAATACCAACGCCCGGCCCCGTGTCAGATGAACCGCATTGGCCCCATCGGAATCCATCACCGCCAACCATTTGCGTCGCCCTTTTTCCGCGATAAAGGCGATTCTTGAGGAAAAATAGCCCTGCTCACCTGTAACCCGGGTATAGATCTCATCGGCCACCCGATGCGCCACAAAGCGCCAATTCGCCATCGGGGCATAAAACTGTTTACCCAATCCCACAAGACGCCCTTGAGCCACATCATAAAGATAGAGATTGGCAACAATATTTTTACCATTTACCTGGATGGAGCCCGCAACCAACATATCTGCACCGATCAAGCGCCAGGCACGAAAATCAGGACGCTGTTTTAACAGCTCATGCGATTTTTGGATATAGGACTTTTTATTGAGGATACGAAAAAAACCAGAGGATTCTAAATCTTTGATAATCACCTGCGTTACACGTTGAGAACGTTTGGAGACTTTCCCAGTGGCTAGATCAACAAAGTCAGGTGCCGCAATAGGATATGCAGGTAATCCTCCCTTTTTTTCAATAATGATATCCAGAGGAGAAGCCGGTGCAGTCATCCCATCAGAAGCGGTGAGAATACCCATCCAGCTTAACAAAAAGAGCAAAATAGATGGAATGCATTTTGGAGTATGGCGTGAATGATCAAACAGCATTATTTTTCTCTTTTTATGGTCCTGAAAATTGAAAACAGGGGCGGATCAATATAAACAGTCACCCTAATCCTACTGCTCCATTGAGCGAAAAGTAAAGAGGGGCTCACGGCATCGCTGGCAATTTCTTGGATAAGGAATGGGTTCACGCGTATTACTGATTGCACGCAATACCGATCCATCGTAGGCACTGCTTCCTGAAGAGTGAATAATTTTGGGCTGTGTGACAAACCCATCCGGCGTTACCCGAACACGTACCTTAACAGAGAGTTGATCTTCATTTTTTATCCCTGTGGGTTTGCGCCAGTGACTGCGTACCATCTGCTGTACCTGTAAGGCCCATTGATCAACAGCCCATCTGGATGGTACCGCATTTGCTGTGGGTACTGCAGGACCAGGAATGGTAGTTGGTGCGGGTGCAACGTTCTTTTTAGAGGCAGCCATTTTGCTGATTGCAGCGGCAAGCGCATCGTAATCTTGTTTTTTCTTCGCTTCAAGCTGGCGTTTGGCTTCAAGTTTTTTCTTCGCTTCAAGCTGGCGTTTGGCTTCCAGCTTCTTTTTCTCCTCAAGCTTGCGTTTGGCCTCCAGCTTCTTTTTCTCCTCAAGCTTGCGTTTGGCCTCCAGCTTCTTTTTCTCCTCAAGCTTGCGTTTGGCCTCCAGCTTCTTTTTCTCCTCAAGCTTGCGTTTGGCCTC